>JAAUTT010000851.1 GCA_012031335.1 Bacteroidales bacterium
TTTTACAACACCATACGTGAAGTGGAAGCCACTTTCAGGGTACTAAAATCGGATCTGAATTTGCGGCCCATTTATCATAATGGATATTTCAGCGATACTGACCCCCATTTCGGTGATGTTGACCCCCCTGAGGTTTTAATTTCAAAGAACAGATAAAACTGACATTATTTCCTTTTTTTCCTTAATGTATCTCCCAGTAATTCGAACCTGTGTGATGTATGTATTAAGCGGTCCAAAATTGCATCTGCTATGGTAGCTTCACTGATTACATCGTACCAACTGGCAACCGGCAGTTGACTTGCTATTATTGTAGATGCCCGGCCATGTCTGTCTTCCATTATTTCCATTAAATCAAATTGCTGCTGCTTTTCTAAATGGGTCAGGCCAAAGTCATCGAGTATTAGCAAAGGAGACTTTGCAAGTTTATCAAAATAATTTAAAACATTTCCTTCAAGACGTGCCATTTTTAAACGGATCATAAATTTTTGTGTATTAAAATACATCACTTTATACCCATTTACACAAGCCTGATGGCCTAATGCCGAAGCTAAAAAACTTTTTCCGCTACCTGTAGCGCCTGTAATCAGTACGGCTTCTCCTTTTTCGATGTATTGGCATGAGGTCAGCTCTGTAAGTAGTCCTTTATCCAAACCTCTTGAAGGGTCGAAGTTTATTTCCGGGACACTCGCCTGATAACGGAACTTAGCTGCTTTGAGAAGCCTGTCGAAGCGGTTATTCTGACGTTCCTCAATTTCACTGTGCAGAAGGATCTGCAGTCCTTCACTAAAACTTAATTCCTGAGCTTGCCTGGTTTCGCAAAGCGATTGCCAGCTTCGGGCCATGCCACTTAAGTGGAGTTCTTTTAAATTTGTTTCAATCTGATGTTTCATAAAAATTAAAATTTAATGGATAATTGTTCATAAAATTCTTTTCCTCTGATGTTTCCGTGTTTTGAGGAGGGCTTCTCATCAATGGGTTCCGGCTGACCGTTGCGGGTGAGATTTTCAATCACTTTTAAAATAAACCTGTAGGAGTAGCATTTGCAGCTAATAGCCTCTTTGCATGCCTGGGTAAAAATTAACGGGTCGGTTTTTGAATGCAGGCTAAATAATCCATCACAGGTTTTATAGTTTTGTTCGGGAGGCCGCCCTCCTTCAAAAAGGCCTGTAATGATCTGGTGTAGGAGTTCCGAGGTTTTTTCGGCCCGGTGAATATAATATGTGGGGCTCAATTTCCTGTAATGCTGATGGGTGGAACACAAATGATCGTCAACGGTTGTATATTTCCCTTTTTGGTAATTTCTTGGATGAATGGCAACCATCTGGTCCTTGTAATAAATGCGAACAATGGTGCGGGTGTAAATAACTTTAAGTTCTTGTCCGATGTACTGATACGGGGCGCTATAATAATGTTGGTCGCATCGTAAGCAGATATAATTGTTGGCTTCGAGCTTTAAATTACGATAATACTTAACTTGGTGATCTTCTTGGGGCAAAGGTTGAAGCAAGGGTTTTTCATTGGCCAGAAAACGTTCCTGGCGGCAGTAATCCTTTTGTTGCATCCGGGTTTGATTGTGGTTTTGTATTTTCTCCCTTATCGCTTCATTTAGCGAGGATAAATCGAAAAAAGTCTGGTTCCTGAGCTTGGCGTACACCCGGGTGTAGATTAGTTTAACCTGATTTTCGACCAGGGCTTTGTCTTTGGGTTTGGCTACCCTGGCAGGAACAATGGCTATGTTGTAATGATTGCAAAAATCTTCCAGGGCCTGATTAAGTTCGGGCTCGTAATTGGAAGCCTTTATTACGGCTGCTTTTAAGTTATCGGGCACCAGTATTTTAGGACTGCCTCCCAGGAATTTCAGGCAGGTTTGCAATGCATGGATAAAATCTTCGATACCCTGGCTTCTTACGGCCATAGCAAAGCAGTAGTCCGAATAAGGCAGTGAGGCCACAATACAGGGCATTCAATAATTTCGCCGGTTTGTTTGTCAACGTACGAAAGCTTTTTTCCTGCAAAGTCAACAAACAACTTCTGACCAGGCTCATGTGTTAACACCAGAGAGGGTTTTCGGGCTTTTAGCTGCTGGTTAAGATGGAACACGAACTGAGTATAACCATAACCCTTCGGATTGGATAGTTTATACTCTTCCCATAGCAAATAGCGGGTTACCCCTGTTTTTTTAAGCTCGTTATGGTAGTAATCCAGTTGGTCTTTAAGATGTTCAAAACGTCGGTCTTTGTAGGCCGGATTGCCCGAATGAAATTTGGATTCCAATTCCACATCATCCATGGATAGGAGCTGGTCGGTACTTAAATTCAGGCTCTTTACCCTGGTTAAATAAGATTTTACCGTATTCTTGCTTATACCAAGTGTTTTGGCAATAAATTTTATTCCATTGCCCTGTGCATGTAATTGTAACAATTGTTTAATCTGACTCATAGGTTTTATTTTTCCAGCCATCTTTCTTTGCCCTTAGGATTATAAAAAATCGCTAAGGAAATTAAAACCTACAGACTATCAGATAAGGGGTCAACTTGCTCCGAAACGCACTTAATCCCAGAATATTGGCTTTTTATAAATGATTAGGGGTGGGGTCAGCATGCTCCGAAATAGTTTGCGATTGATGAATGTTTTTAAGGGGGTCAATATGCTCCGAAAAGAATTAACAATCAACAACATTAATCAAAGAATGATGGGGTCAGCATGCTCCGAAAACAAACCGCCGCCCGCCCGCCTCTTAAAAAAACAAGCCCTCTATCAGATAAGGGGGTCAGCATCTGCCGATATGGCATACTTGGTTCTTTACTAATTTTATTAATTTAGGAACTGTTTTTAGGGGGTCAGCTTAGTCCGAATTATCCAGGTAGATTTAATGAATTTAAAAACCGGAAATTAGATTTAACCGGTTATGAAAACGAAAATTTTTACACTGTAGTTGAATTAATAAATCATTCTGTTAAAAATCAAATTTGTTATAAAAGTGTAAATCCGATACAATTTTATAAAATAAAGAAAAAAGACGGAATGCCTAAAGGGATGATTATCGTACTATTATTGCTACACTTTTTGCCCCGTTTGCAGAAAGAACCGACAATATCTCATTTTTTGAAGAGCTTACAGGCAGGCCACCTACTAAACTGTTTGTATTTATTCGCAGAGAAAAGGAAAAATTTGAATAGAGTATCTTTTTTAAGTTATAAACGGATAACCTTATTTAGAAATTTATGT
>JAAUTT010000852.1 GCA_012031335.1 Bacteroidales bacterium
TTTTTGGCTGGGTATAATGTTTCCGCTTAAGGGATACCATGTATAAGAGATAAATCCTTCCTTTTCCTTACGTATCTGGTTGGAGACACTTAAAGCTACATTTCTGATGTTATCCTTGATTCTGAAATTCGATTCATTGCCAGGATCGTTTACCGGATGATATAAAATATTTCCCTTATAATCCTGAATCCAGAAGTAATTGGAGTTTTTTTCCCCGTATCGTTGAAACTGAATATGGCGAACTACAAGTTTTTGCGCTTCTTCAAGCGTAATTTCACCCGATTCGGTCATTTTATTGTACCTATCGATCAGGTTATAATTAGCCATTACCATATTTCGGACCGATTGCTTGCGGTCCTTAATAAGTAAGTTTTTAGTTGCAGGATTTATAATAAAATAACCGGCGATGAGTAAAATAAATGAAATAGCTGAAGGAATAAACACCTGAACCAAAAGACGTTTGCGTAAAAGTTTTTCAGAGTTGTTCACTTGGTTATATTATGTTTAATGATACTTAATTATTCCTTATCTAAATTTAACTAAATTTTGTGGTATAACTGATGCTCAAGATATATTTCAATGGATTATCCTAATTTTACTTTGACACATTACCTTTTTGCCACTAATGCGCTAATGAAAAGTTTTTCACCGAAAACTTGTTTTCGGTTATTCGTGAATATTATGTATTAAAATTCCCTGTTTATTCATTAAAACTGCATTCTCCTTTGATAATTTACACGAAAACCCACGCAGTTTGCGTGTCGTAATTCGTGCATTAGTGGCTAATTAGAAGTTTACAATCTAATCTATCAGTAGAACTAAAAAATCAGTGTTAAAAACTTCGGCGTAATCTAATGACTACGCCGAAGTTGACTTATACAAATCATATTTTAATTATCAGAACTTTTCAAATTCGGAGTCGTCCATACCCGAAAGTTTGATATTTATACCTTTTGTATTTTTCGAAAGGGTACTTTTTTTAGGAGGTGCAAACACTTTGGCTGTATTTTCTTTTTTTGCAACATTGTAAATACTTTTAGTAGCCGATCTTTTTTCAATTTTCAACGAATCGATCCTGAAAACATAATCAGGTCTTTCTAGCTGATCAGCCTGGCTGGCAAGTTCTTCGGCACTTGTAGCAAGTTCTTCGCTTGCAGCAGCATTTTGTTGTGTAACATCGTTCAATTGCTGAATGGCACTGTTAACCTGACCCGATCCATTGCTTTGTTCCAGGCTCGAAGCAGCAATTTCCTGAACCAGTTTGGTAGTTTTGTTAACCTCGGGTAGCATTTCATTGAGTTTTAATCCGGCGCTTTCGACCAGTTCTACACTCCGGTGAGCAATACCTACAATTTCGTCGGCAGCTATTTTACTTCTTTCGGCAAGCTTACGAACCTCGGCAGCAACAACAGCAAAACCGCGTCCGTGTTCACCTGCACGGGCTGCTTCAACAGCTGCATTCAATGCCAGAATATTCGTTTGGAAAGCAATGTCATTAATTATCATAATCTTATCCGAAATAATCCGGGTTGCCTCAACTGCCTGGGTTGATTTTCCGGCAACATCTTCAATTCCACGCAATGCTACTTCCGATATCGATTCTGTTTCCCTTGCATTATCTGTATTCTGGCTGATATTGCCTACAATTTCTTCCATTGTCGACGATACTTCCTCAACCGACGAAGCCTGCTCTGTTGCTCCCTGCGATAATTGCTGAGCCGTGCTGCTTATCTGCTGACTGGCCGATGCAATACTGTTCGCGCCTGTGGTAATATTCCCGACTATATCTCTTAACCGGGCAACCATGGTATTCAAGGCATGTACAAGTTCCCCCACCTCATCCTTCTGGTCCAGTTCAATGGTGGCATTGAGGTCTCCCTCCGAAATCTGTTTTGCAAGATTTACACCTTTTCTCAACCCATTCGCAATAGAACGACTTATTTGCATATTGATGAGTATAAAAATTCCCATCCCAATCAATATCGCCAGAATGATTGTATTTCGTTGCTGCCTGACAATGCTGTAAAGTTCATCTTCGTATATGGATACTGATATATAACTTTCTATTGCAGGTAAATACCTGAAATATTGAAATTTTTGACGTCCTTCCCATTCATAGAAAGTCTTGCCGGTTTCTGTTCCTGCAGATGTGAGTTGTTTAAAAAATTCCTCGTTTGCAAAGTTCTTTCCTTCGTTTTTCGGATGAATGATAAAATTTCCTTCTTTATCAACTACAAAGGGATAGCCGGATTCGAAATATTTTTTTGAATTGAAAAGTTCTTTACAGGGCACTGAGGTCCTTTTCGGGAAAGCCTACACCGAGCATACCTATTACCACACCATCGTCAATTATAGCTGAATATGCGGTAAGATACCATGCATCAACAACAACTGATCGTCCTTGGAATTCCTGATTGTTTTCAATCGATCTTACTACTTCGGAACTTCCATTGATCCTGGTTCCAATTTCTCTCTGACCTTCTTTATTTTTACAGTTGTAGATATACGGATATATTCATTCCCCTGCTTCATAAATATAGAAACCGCAGCTCCTGATAACCTGTTAACCTCATCTACAAAATCGGAACCGCTCTCCAGTGAAGAGCCTCCGATGCTCCAGGCATCGCCATCTTTTCTCATGCCACCGTCTCTTTCCATCAGGGTTTTTCCAATAATCAAGGCACGGTTAACATTTTCCCGACTTTTTTTCAGGTCGGCCTCTATTACTTTCGATAAATCTTCGACCTGCTCATTCATCCTAAGGTCAGTGTCAGTCAGAATTTTTCCTTTTTGAGTTAGTATTGTATAAATACCCAGCGAAGAAATAATAATAACCATCAATAAACCAAGTACGAGGTTTAATCTGGTTCCGATTTTCATGTTGTTCAAAAAATTTCATAATAATTTTTATTTTTGTATTTTTAAAAAAATCTGGTGTAAAAAACAGAAAACCTTTCTCTGATTCTCTGCATCCCAGCTCCACTAATTTTCATTTCATTTCCGGAAAGTATATTTTTCCGCCATCACCTGTTTCATTGCATTCTGTAACTCGTCATATATATTTTTTTATTGATATATTATAGACTCTCTATTGTTAATCACAAATACCAATTTACGTGTATTTATATCAATAGTAAAAAGGGAATTTTGCATTCATGTACTATGGGCATTGCTGTTGTGGGTTTTTCTGCGAGATTAGAGAAATGATGGCTGCGTGCAAAAACTAG
>JAAUTT010000853.1 GCA_012031335.1 Bacteroidales bacterium
GTGATGACTCTTTAAGTATAGAACTTACAATTAATCCCAATCCGATCCTGAACATGAAGGATACTATTAAAACAGCTCATCCTGATACAGTTATTCTTCGTCCCAATGTATTGCCAAATACAGATTATCTGTGGCAGGATGCTTCTAATGGAAATACATTTGCTGTATCCGACACAGGCTACCATTGGGTAATAGCAACGAATAACTTAACAGGTTGTTACACACAGGATTCAACTTTTATAAAACTTTTGGTACCCGATGTAGGTATGGGTGAAGTTTTAACTCCTGTAACCAACTGTGGATATGGTATTGCACATCGATCCTCTGGTGAAAATTAAAAACATGGGAACAGATACCCTTAGAATGAATGATTCTATTTTTGTATACATGCAGCTCGATGGTGGTATACTTAATAAAGATACGATACTCCTCCCGAAAGATCTTGCTCCTGATAGTCTATACCAGGTAAGTTTAGGATTTACTTATGATTTAAGCCTGCCTAAGATATACGACCTTGTTTCATTCACAAAAATGAAATACGATACAGTTGCCCGCAATGACACCTTGAAGACGAGTTTCGAAATTTATGGTTATCCAACAGTATTTTTAGGAAACGACACTGTAATCAAAGGTAAACTAACATATCAACTGGATGCCGGTCCGGGATTGACAAAGTATCAATGGAGTGACGGAATTACGGAAACCCAGAAATTTACATTATCCAAACCCGGGAATTATGCTGTAACAGTTACCGATGATAAGAATTGTTCCAGTTCCGATACTATTCATGTACATCTTATAATTCACGATCTGGCAATGAGTCGGTTGGATTCACCAGAAAATTCATGTACACAAACCTCAAATACCGCTATAAAGGTTACCATCAGGAATACAGGTACGGATACAATTCAGGTTTCTGAGCCATTAATTTTATCGTATGAGGTAAATGGGCTGCCAGTTCAAAAGGATACAATATATGCTGCAACTATTTTTAAACCAAACGATTCGATTCATCATACCTTTTCTAAAGGGCTGGATATGGCTACACCAGGAAGTTATAATTTCAAATTGAAATCGTTTGTTGAAAATGATATCCAACCTTTAAACGACAGTTTATTGCAATGGTAGAGGTTTGGGGGAATCCAAAAATTGACCTGGGGGCAGACAAGATTGTCCAGGCACTGAACTATAACATTTACCCTGGTAAGTTCGCCGAGTACAAGTGGCAGGATAATTCTACCGATTCATCCTGGTATATTACAAAAGAAAAATATCAAACCAATAATACTTACCATGTTACAGTAACAGACAGTAACGGATGCACGGACAGGGATACAATAGCTTTATTCCTTTTAGTTAACGATCTTGAAGTTACCGACATGTTATTGCCGGATAACGCATGTTCGATGTCTAATTCCGAACTGTTGAATGTAAAAATCACAAATACAGGAAATGCAGCGCTTAGCAATAAGTTTGTTGAGGTGTCCTATTCCTTAAACGGAGGGCCAATAATAAAGGAAAACCTGAACTTTAATGGCGCTGTTGGAACATCAACTGTCCATACTTTTTCACAACCAATTGATATGTCCCAAAAAGGCAATTATTCTTTTAAAGTTGCATTGAATATGGCAGCCGATGTTCAGCCAGTAAATGATACAGCTACATTCCTGACAAAGGTACTTGGATATCCTAAAGTGGACTTTGGAGCTGTTAATGATACCCTTATTGTGAAATTGCCATATACACTTCATGCGGGTCCTGGTTATCCTGAATATTTATGGCAGGATAATTCTACTGATTCAATATTCAATATTAGTTCGACCAATTATATTCCTTCAAATACTGTTTATTCGGTAATTGTATCGGATGTCAACAGCTGTACGGTTTCAAAATCGGTTAATGTGATTGAAGCGCGCTATGACATTGCAGTTTCTGGAATTAATATTCCTTTAACTAATTGTACGCTTCCATCAACAAATAAACTTAGTGTTGATATCAAAAATTTAAGTACTGTTTCTATTGCAAACCAGCCGGTTATATTGAGTTATACCTTGAACAATGGTTCTCCGGTTAGCAAACAATTCAACTTAACACTATCAAGGGGTGCATCAAAACAGTTGAGTTCGACGAAAACCTTGACTTGTCGGCTGCTGCAACATATAGCTTAAATGTAAGCCTTACCTATGTTGGCGATGAGAACACCGATAATAATAATCAATCTTACGAAGTGAAAGTGTTTGGCAATCCGGTTATTAATTTTGGTGTAACAAATGATACTATCCGAACTCACATACCTTATACCATTGATGCCGGGGAGGGTTTTGTCTCCTATAAATGGCAGAATAATTCTACAGATAGATATCTGAATATCAACGAGGAAGGTTATTATTCTGTATTAGTAACCGACAATAATAACTGTTCAGTTAAAGATTCGGTTTATATCCTGAATACTACAGGTGTTGGTTCATTAAGTGATATTGCTGAAATTAGTATATATCCCAATCCGGTTTCAGAATACTTGCATATAACCATAAACCTTGAAAAGAGACAAAATCTTACCATTGATGTCATCAGTCAGGAAGGTAAATCAGTATTCAGAAAACAACTTACTAACTCCGATGAATACTGGGAGGATGTTGATGTTTCTGTTTTGCCAAAAGGATTGTACTATGTTAGAATTTTCACCAAAGATTCGATGTTTGCGAAGAAGATAGTTGTGAAATAAGCCATGGTTTTATAAAAGGAAACGCCGGAGGTCATAACTTCCGGCGTTTCTTTTTACTATAAATAATCCATTACTTCGCTGTTTTACATTTTCGTCCCTTGAAGTTGCATCATTTTATCTTCAATATGATAAACCATATCCACAAATTTTCTGTCGCGTTTGATTTCGCGTGTACGATGTGCAGGTAAATCATCCTTAATATGTTCATGATGATGCCGGGGTTGGCCGACATTATATATATATCATCGCCCAGATAAACAGCTTCCGATATATCGTGGGTAACAAGGATAATGGTTGGATGTACCTTTTCCCAGATATCGATCAGAAAATCCTGCATTTTTAATCGGGTATAAGTATCCAGAGCGCCAAATGGCTCGTCCATTAACAAAATTTCCTGATTCACAAGCAGGCTGCGAGCAATAGCAACACGCTGCAGCTGACCACCCGAAAGTGTCGGGTATTTGGCAAATTTCTTTTCATGCCCTTCCAGTCCAACCACT
>JAAUTT010000854.1 GCA_012031335.1 Bacteroidales bacterium
AATGTCCCGGCAGAACAACGACTTCTTTTCATTTTAAAGGGTCAATATTACCGGTGAGTACTGCAGGAATCCAATCGCAATGTTCTACCCATGAAAATGCTTCTGTTTTACTTTTTCATCGGCCCGAAGCACATGCAACACCTTAGCCCAAAACCATTCGGATGAATAGATGCCGCCTTCGTACTTAGTATAGTCGATCCCACCCCATGAGCGTGAGAGTTTATTTATTTCTTCGGCTTCTTCAACTGCAGTATGGTCCTTCCATAATACAAACATAGCATTGGGATTATCCTCAAAACCCGGTGTAAGCGAAAGTGGAATACCGCTTTTATTTACAGCAACCGGAGTAGATCCTGTTGTATCAACTGAAATAGCGACAACCTGATTTGCAGTTCCGGCAGGAGCTTTTGAAAGAGCTTGTAGGATCGAAGTTTCCAAACCTTCCAGATAATCCAGCGGATGTTGACGAAACTGATTTTTCGAAGGGACACAGAATTCTCCCTTTTTCCAGCGGGGATATTCAAATACAGCGCCAGCAATTTCATTACCATTGGAGGCATCAACTATAATTGAACGGACCGAATCGGTACCGTAATCCACACCTATTACAAATTTATTGTTATTCATAATTATTAGTATTGTAGATAATTAGCTTTATTTCTGTCCGTAATAAGAGCCGGGACCATGTTTACGACTGTAATGTTTATTCAGCAGATATTGATCAATTCCTTTAACCGGACACAAAGTTAAAGTATGGTGTGCCATTTTTGCAACTTGCTCAAGAACAATAGCATTATGTACGGCATTATGGGCATCGGATCCCCAGGAAAACGGGCCATGGCCATTAATAATGACCGACGGTATTGCCATAGGATCAATTTCATGAAATGTTTCAACAATAACATTTCCAGTTTCTAATTCATAATTATTTTTAACTTCCAGTTCGGTTAACTTCCGGGTACAAGGTATATCACCATAAAAATAATCGGCGTGTGTGGTCCCCAGCGCTGGAATAGGAATTCCCGCCTGGGCCCAACTGGTAGCCCATTCGGAATGCGTATGCACTACACCACCTATTTTGGAAAAAGATTTATAGAGTACAAGATGTGTGGGTGTATCGCTCGAAGGTTTATATTTTCCTTCAACTACATTGCCGTTTAAATCAACAATAACCATATCGTCGGCAGTCATATCATCGTATGATACGCCGCTTGGTTTATTGCAATAAAGCCCTGTTCACGGTCTATGCCACTCACATTTCCCCAGGTAAATATCACCAGGCCATATTTAACAAGGTCCAGATTGGCCTTAAAAACCTCTTCTTTTAGTTTCTCAAGCATAGGCTATTACCAGAAATAGATATAGAATAATATACAAAATATTACCACACCGGCAGAAGCAATCACATCCCAAACATTCCAGCTTTTTCTGATAAGAGCCTTGTAGTCGTCGGTGAAAGTAACAAATTCAACCTGCTGAGCAGTTGGTTTAGGGGTAAAGAATGATATAATCACCATCATAATCATTATGAAGGCAAGTAACCAAATCTCAAAAATAAGCCAGTTGGTTTGCCAGAACCAGGTGGTTGATTCCCAGTACCAGCCAGTCATTAGGTCTTTACCACTATTTGTAAAGATGTTGGTAAGCAATCGTACCATACCAACGGCAATCCCACTATCATGCCGGTTTCGCCAGCTTTGGTGTAATTTTTTAGAGAAAATACCCAACACAAACACTGCCACCATTGCAGGAGCAAGCAGCGATTGAATACCCTGAAGATAATCGTAAAGACTGCCAAGACTCATCATGACAGGTATCCATACAATACCCAGTATCACAACAACAACTGTTGCAGCGCGGCCAACAAAAACATACCTCGTCTCGCTCTTACCTTTGAACATTGGCTTATAAAAATCTTCAGTAAAAAAGTGTAGCGCAAGAGTTGAAGAATGCCGCCAGAGAAGCAACAAGGGCTGAGATAAAACCTATTGTGACGATTCCTTTTACCCCTGCCGGCAGTACAAATTTAACCATGGAACCAAATGCAGTATCAGGGTTTTCTAAGGTAAAACCACTCTCGGGACGTGCAGCCAATGCGGCTGCCACCATACCCGGTATCAGGAACATAAATACTGGCAACAATTTAAAATAACCAGCAGCTATTGTACCTCTGCGTGCACGTTTCATCACAACATCGCTAGACTCCCCTTTAGTTTGTCCGAGTACACGTTGAACAATGTGCTGGTCGGTAGCCCAATACCACAAGCCGATTATTGACGCACCGAGAAATACCCAAAAACCAGGATAGTCATCGTACATAGGATCACCAGTTTCTAAGTGAAACATATGATTTGTGCCATAAGCAACACCATCTGCACCAACATTTAGAGTTTTAGCATGCTCTATCATGGCAGTCCAGCCTTGGGCAATACTGCCATCACCAAGAGCAGATAATCCCAGAAAAAGCACAAGGAATGAACCAAGGATAAGTATTGGAGTCTGAATTGCCGAAAGAGTCATCACACCTTTCATTCCACCCAAAACTGTAAAAATACCTGTTAACACAATCAATCCGATAGCTCCATACCAGAAAGGCAAACCAAGAAGACTTTCCATGAAAATACCTCCTGTAAATGCTGTTACACTTACTTTGGTAAGTATATAGGCTATAAGCGTAATGATAGACAACCATGAACCTGTAGCAGGTGTATATTCGGTTTTTTAAAAAGTCGGGCATTGTGATAATTTTCCCCAACTTATTGTTCATAAGTTGGTAGAATGGTACAAAGAGCCAGCCCAGAATAAGGATCATCCAGCCTTGCATTTCCCAATGCGCCATACCTACACCAGATTTTGCTCCTGTTCCGGCAAGTCCTACCAAATGTTCAGAGCCAATGTTTGCTGCAAAAATTGCCGCCCCAATGATATACCAGGGTTCGCCTTTACCAAACAGATAATCTTCACTACTGGCACCTTTTAGTGTCCGTTTGTGTTTTTGTATTGAACGCCAAACGGCCCAGGTAATCGCCAATATGCCGACAGTGATGATGAGCCAGTCGAGCCAAATAAACTCATGTGATGTCCAGTTCATTAAATATATAATTAAGAGTTAGTTAATAATTAAGTGTAAAATATATACTTAATTCAAAAGTATAAATATTTTCTATTAAAAAAAACATTTCAGAAAAAAATACTCATATTTCTTTTTAAGATTCTAATT
>JAAUTT010000855.1 GCA_012031335.1 Bacteroidales bacterium
TGCATCCAAAAGTTGAATTACTTTCTGATTGTGAAAAGGGTTATTAAAATCGCACTTTATTATTCGAATCATAGAATTTTAAAACAGATTAAATCATTAAAAGTATAAAATTATACCTTTATCAGCCGGAAAGGATATTTTTATCGATAATTAATAATCGACAAACCATATGAAAACTGTTAAATGGATCATTATTTTTCTCCTTTTGGGAGGTTTAGGATATTTGGGTTGGCATTTTTTAAGCCCCTATTCTAAGACAGAACCCCTTAATGCAATTCCTTCTGATGCGGTCTTTATCGTCGAAACAAATAATCTGTTTGATGCATGGGATAAACTTACAACGAATAAAGCATGGTCAAAACTCCGGAACCAGCCTTTATTCACAAAGCTCAGTAATGGTGTGGGAATGATCGATACTATTATTCAAAGTAACCGTCAGCTTTCTGAATTTGTTGGACATCGCCAGGTGTTTGTTTCCATTCACAACCTAAGCAATGGGAAATACGAAATGGCTTATGTTATAGATTTACGCCGACTTTCAAAAATAATTAAGCTGAAGGATCTTGTGGGAAGTTTTTCTACTTCAGCCCTTAAAGTTATGCGGTTAAAAGGTAAGGATGATGGCATTTTCCAGATTGAAATGAAGAGCAGTGGGCAGGTTTTCTATTGCTATTTCAATAATAATTTGTTTGTAGGTTCATTTTCGAAAACCATTATAAAAAACTCAATATTATCTGCCGAAGATAACTCAATCGGTAAGGATATTTACCTTAAGGAAATGATCGATAAAACAAGCAGCAGCGGTATATTTCGTTTGTATGTGAATTATTCACAACTGGACAATTACCTGAAAGGCATGCTTATAAAACTCGACGAAACTACCAAAAGTTTTACCGAAAGTCTTCGGTATTCAGGTTTGACATTCGATATTGACCGGGAAGGAAGCATCAGTTGTGATGGCTTTACCCTGATTAACGACTCCGTTAATTCTTCTCTTAAGGCAATTATTAATTCGGGAATGGGCAATTCTGCTATTGAAGAAATTCTACCCGAAGAATTTTCTTTTTCCCTGAGTATGTGCTTTAACCGATTTGGTGAATACTTCAATAATATGCAGGAATCGTTAAAAACAACTCCCTATTCTTATGAAAATTATCAGAAAGAGATAAAAACTGTCGAAAATTTCCTGGGCATAAGCGTTCAAGAGAATTTTATCGACTGGATTGGAGAGGAAGTTGGACTAGCCCAAATGAAACCAATTGGTTTGGGTAAAAACAATGAATTTGCCGTGTTTTTGAAAACAAAGAGTATTAAGGATGCTAAAGAAAATCTGGCGTTAATTGCTAAAAGAATTAAAAACCGTACACCTGTTAAAATTGAAGATATTGATTATAATGGATATCCCATTTATTATTTATCAGTGAAAGGATTTTTCAAAACCTTATTGGGTAAATATTTCCAAAAACTTGAAACGCCTTATTATACATTTATTGACGATTACGTGGTTTTAAGTAACCATCCTTTTGTATTGAAAACCATTATAGATGCGCAGTTGGATGAGTCTTATCTTGATAAAAAAGATGACTTTTCTGATTTTTATTCTTCGTTTAGCCGGAAATCGAATGCGCTTATTCTGGTGAAAACTGAAAACTATTTAAACTCTTTAAAATATGAGCTGAGACCTCAATCTTACAATCAAATCGAAGAAAATAAAGAAAACCTGAGCGCTTATCCGTATTGTGGATTTCAATTATCAAGAGAAGGTATGTATTTCAAAACCAAGATATATGCCTATTTTAATGAATCCGTCAAACCTGATATGGAGAATCCGGAGATAGTGGTTGCTGATACTTCTATATCTTTGGATTCGTTAAATATACTGATAAACCAATTGATTTTGGATGCAGAAACATATGTTATTGTGGACGTAAAGCAGGAATTATTTAAAGAAAGCTACCCTGACGGATCAACAAAAGTAGAATTTGAAGTAAAAAATGGTTTCAGGAATGGTGAGTATAAAGAATATTATCCCAATGGTGAGGTAAAGATAAAAGGAGAATATAAAGACGATAAAAAAGCATTCAACCTGGCGGTTTTATAATGAGGCCGGGAAGTTGATACGCAAAGTTGAATTTAAAAAAGGGAGTATTGACAGAATAAAAAGCATTTGATTTAAGGGGCTAATCTCCTGATTAACCAATCTCCACTGTTATAAATATATTCAACACGGTCGTGCAGACGATTAGGTCGGTTTGCCAAAATTCCATAAGGTCAGGTATTAACCGGTATCCTCCCCAGTGTGGCGGTCGTGAAATATCTTTATTACTAAATATGCTCTCAAATTCTTTATACCAGTCCATCAAAGTTCGTTTGTTAGGTATAATATTACTTTGAGGTGATGCCCATGAAGCAATCTGGCTTTCGTACGGACGGGAGATAAAATAGTCGTCGGATTCGTTCGATGATATTTTTTCCACCCGGCCTTCAATTCTTACCTGCCGTTCCAGTGCCGGCCAGTAAAAAAGAAGGCTTGCATATTTATTATTCAAAAGGTGCTTCCCTTTTTTACTATTGTAATTGGTGAAAAAATCGAAACCTTGTTCGGAAATGTGTTTTAGCAGAACAATTCTTGAAGAAGGCCTGTTATCGCTCGACACTGTTGAGAGGGTCATAGCATTGGCTTCAGGCATGGTATTCGATTTAATAGCAATATCAAGCCAATACCTGAATTGCATTATGGGATCCGGATTAAAGTCATTTTCCTCCAGATCTTTGAATGGATAATCTTTGATTGTATTTGATAAATCGTGCATATAAGTCATTCTTACTGCAAAAATAAAGAAAAATAACGGATAACTTCCTAGGTACAAGCGAAGAATTTATACTGCCTTCAAGCTTAAGTCGAGACTTTTTATCTGATGTGTTAATGCGCCTACGGATATAAAATCAACACCACATTCAGCGTAACTTCTTATAGTTTCAAGAGTTATCCCGCCCGACGATTCGGTTTCGCATTGGCCAGCAACAGCTTTAACAGCTTCAAGAGTTTGCTCTACAGTAAAATTGTCAATAAGTATGCGTTGAATTCCACCTATGGAAAGGATTTTTTTTATATCGTCCAGCGATCGGGCTTCGATTTCAATTTTAAGATCCTTATATTTTGATTGAGATAAGTCCTCACAGCATGCAGGGCATTTTCTATTCACCGGA
>JAAUTT010000856.1 GCA_012031335.1 Bacteroidales bacterium
TGCCGTTGCTTCGTCCTGATTCTCCTATCGTTGGTACCGGTATTGAGCATATGGTAGCTAAAAGACTCCCGTTTACTTGTGGTTGCCGAGGGCGATGGTGTTATCAATTTTGTTGATGCAACTGAAATTGTTATCAAATACGACCGTACCGAAGACGAGGAGTTTCTCTCATTCGAAAGCAGTATTGTTCATTATAAACTTCCTAAGTTTAAAAAGACAAACCAGAATACCACAGTAAACCTTGTTCCGATTGTTAAAAAAGGACAAAGAGTTACTAAAGGTCAAATTCTTACCGAAGGATACGGTACCCAGGGCGGAGAGCTTGCTCTTGGCAGGAACCTGAGGGTTGCCTTCATGCCTTGGAAGGGATACAATTTTGAGGATGCTATCGTAATTTCCGAAAAGGTTGTACGCGATGATATTTTCACCTCTATACACATTGATGAGTATTTACTCGAAGTTCGCGACACCAAACGTGGTCTCGAAGAACTTACCAGCGATATTCCCAATGTAAGTGAAGAAGCAACCAAAAACCTTGACGAAAACGGGTTGATCCGTATTGGTGCTCAGGTTGAACCTGGTGATATTTTAATTGGTAAGATTACTCCAAAAGGAGAATCTGATCCTTCACCAGAAGAAAAACTTTTAAGGGCGATATTCGGGGACAAGGCCGGTGATGTGAAAGACGCCTCCCTTAAGGCACCTCCATCATTGTTTGGTGTTGTAGTCGACAAAATGTTGTTCTCGCGTGCCATGAAAGATAAAAAAGGTAAAGGCAATGAGAAGACCATCATCCAGAAAATAGATGATGACTTCGAAAAAGCTTACGCCGATCTGAAAGTACGCCTGATAGACAAACTGTTTATCCTTGTAAATGGTAAAACTTCGCAAGGTGTTAAAGATGGTAACGGTGTTGAAGTAATTGGCAAAGGTGCTAAATTCACCATGAAGCAATTACAGGAATTGAACTATGAAAATATCAATCCTACCAAGTGGACTACCGATAAACAAAAGAATGATCAGATCCGTGACCTGCTGCATAATTTTATGATTAAGTTCAAAGAAATTGATGCTGTTCACAAACGGAAGAAATATAATATCACGATTGGGGATGAACTTCCCACCGGAATCATACAGCTGGCTAAGGTATTTATTGCCAAAAGCGTAAGGTTAAAGTGGGTGATAAAATGGCAGGACGCCATGGTAACAAAGGTATTGTTTCGAGAATTGTGCGTGAAGAAGATATGCCATTCCTTGAAGACGGAAAACCGGTTGACATCGTTCTTAACCCTCTGGGTGTGCCTTCCCGTATGAACCTTGGACAGATTTACGAAACTGTTCTTGGATGGGCTGGTTATGAACTCGGGCTTAAATTTGCCACTCCGATTTTTGATGGTGCTTCTATTGAAGATATAAACCACTGGACTGATAAAGCCGGCGTGCCACGATATGGTAAAACATATCTCTATGATGGTGGTACAGGCGAAAGATTCGATCAACCTGCAACAGTTGGCGTAATTTATATGCTGAAACTGGGTCATATGGTCGACGATAAGATGCATGCACGTTCTATCGGTCCTTATTCACTCATAACACAACAACCTCTTGGAGGTAAAGCCCAGTTCGGGGGTCAGCGTTTTGGAGAAATGGAAGTTTGGGCACTCGAAGCTTTCGGTGCTGCCAATATACTTCAGGAAATCCTCACCGTTAAATCCGATGACGTGGTGGGCCGCGCCAAAACATATGAGGCAATCGTTAAGGGCGAACCAATGCCAAGTCCTGGCGTTCCTGAGTCGTTCAATGTATTGCTGCACGAATTAAGAGGCTTGGGATTGAGTATCAATCTTCAGTAATTATGTTTACCTGATGCATTCTGTAAAGGATGCATCAGGTTTTACTTTAAACAGGTAAATAGATAAATTATGTCATATAGAAAAGACAGCAAGGTTAAAGCCAATTTTACGAAAGTATCTATTGGGTTATCCTCTCCTGAAGAAATTCTGGAACGGTCCAGCGGGGAGGTACTCAAACCGGAAACTATCAATTACCGCACCTATAAACCAGAAAGAGACGGTTTATTTTGCGAACGTATCTTTGGACCTGTAAAGGATTATGAATGCCACTGCGGAAAATACAAACGTATCCGTTATAAAGGAATTGTTTGCGACCGTTGTGGTGTGGAAGTAACCGAGAAAAAAGTTCGCCGTGAACGTATGGGACATATCAACCTGGTAGTTCCTGTGGCTCACATCTGGTATTTCCGTTCATTACCCAATAAAATCGGTTATCTGCTGGGTTTACCTACCAAAAAGCTCGATGCTATTATTTATTACGAGCGCTATGTGGTAATAAACCCGGGTATAAAAGCCGTCGATGGTCTGAAAGCACACGATTTTCTCACCGAAGAAGAGTATCTTGATATTCTCGAAACCCTTCCAAAGGAAAATCAATATCTTGAAGATTCTGATCCGAACAAGTTTATTGCTGACATGGGAGCCGAGGCTCTTTATAAGCTGCTTGAAAGGATTCAACTGGATGAATTATCATACGATTTAAGACATAAAGCCAATAACGAAACTTCACAACAACGTAAAAGCGAAGCTTTGAAACGTTTACAGGTTGTTGAAGCCTTTAGGGAATCAAAAGGGATTAATCATCCCGAATGGATGATCCTGAAAGTTGTTCCGGTTATTCCTCCTGAATTGCGTCCTTTGGTTCCGCTCGATGGTGGCCGTTTTGCTACTTCCGACCTGAACGATTTATACCGTCGCGTAATCATCAGGAACAACCGTTTAAAAAAGGCTTATCGAAATTAAGGCTCCTGAAGTGATTCTGCGTAATGAGAAACGTATGCTTCAGGAAGCTGTGGATTCATTGTTCGATAACTCAAGGAAATCCAATGCAGTAAAACTGATGCCAATCGTCCTCTGAAATCTTTGAGCGACAGCTTAAAAGGTAAACAAGGCCGTTTCCGTCAGAACCTGTTGGGTAAACGTGTTGACTATTCCGCACGTTCGGTTATCGTTGTTGGTCCTGAATTGCAATTACACGAGTGTGGTCTGCCAAAAGATATGGCAGCCGAGCTCTACAAACCTTTTATCATTCGTAAACTGATTGAAAGAGGTATTGTTAAAAACTGTTAAAATCGGCCAAGAAAATTGTTGACCGTAAAGATCCTGTAGTATGGGATATCCTTGAAAAACGT
>JAAUTT010000857.1 GCA_012031335.1 Bacteroidales bacterium
CTTACATTGTACATTCTAGTTATTCCTTATTTAGTTAATTTGTAATTATTATATTTAATTATTTGATACATTACGCAAAGTTCAAAATAAAACGTTGATAATGCATATATCATCTTTTCGAATATTTCTTTTTAAGCATCATACATTCAACTGATAATTTGAAAATAGTTATCAGCATGTTTTTATCAATTCTAAATAAGGAATAATGGTAATTATGCTCTCAAAAAATCCCGGAAAAGCTGTTCAATAGCAGAAAAAATTCTTTTTCTTTGAACCATTGTTATAAAACACATTCTCTTTTAAGAGGATGTAAATATTAAAAACCATAAAAAACCTAAAATGACAAAATTATCGTATAGCCATGGCGTTAGCGATATACCGCTGAAGGGAGAAACAATAGGTGAAAGCCTCAGAAAAACCGTTGAGAAATATGGAAATTGTGAAGCCCTTGTGGTGGTTAGCCAAAAATACAGGGCTACCTACCAGGAGTTATGGGAGCAGGTGGGTGAAGTTTCAAAATCTTTGTTATCATATGGTATTAAGCGGGGCGACAGGGTAGGCATATGGTCGGCCAACAGATTCGAATGGGTGTTGGTACAATTTGCCACAGCCCGCATCGGTGCTATAATGGTGAATATAAATCCTGCCTTTAAGTCGCATAACTTAAAATATGTGCTGGAACAATGTAAAATGGACTTTCTTATTGCTTCCCCATTATTTCCGCAAAACAGATTATGTTGATATTTTGAATAAAGTTCGTTCGGAATGTTCGTATCCCAAACGAAACTATAATCATGGAACGAGACTGGAGAAATTTGATACAGGCCGGCAAAAAAATTACCGAATCGGAATTGGACCATGGTTGAGAGAACACTTCAATTTGACGATCCTATTAATATACAGTACACTTCCGGAACCACAGGACATCCCAAGGGAGCCACCCTCTCGCATCATAATATACTGAACAATGGTTACTTTATTGGAGAAAGGATGTTTTACTCCGAAAAGGACAGGGTTTGCATACCAGTCCCTTTTTACCATTGTTTTGGGATGGTGCTCGCTAATTTGGCCTGTATCACACATGGCTCCTGTATGGTTGTTCCAGGTGAAATATTTGAACCGGAATCAGTAATGCAGGCTGTTCAGGATGAAAAATGTACATCTCTGTATGGTGTACCAACCATGTTTATTGCCGAATTAGAGCACCCAAGCTTTTCGAAATTCGATTTTTCAACACTTCGTACAGGAATTATGGCCGGATCGCCATGCCCGATTGAGACAATGAAACAAGTGCAATCCCGGATGAATATGACCGAAATTACGGTATGCTACGGAATGACAGAAACTTCCCCGGTTTCGACACAGAGTTTTGCTGACGATCCTCTCGAAAAAAGGGTAAGCACTGTAGGTACAGTTCACCCTCATGTTGAAATTAAGATTATTAACCCCGAAAATGGTGCAATTGTTCCAAGAGGCGAACAGGGCGAAATCTGCACTCGCGGATATTCTGTAATGCTTGGATATTGGGATGCTCCCGAAGATACGGCATCCGTTCTCGATAAAAACCGTTGGATGCATACCGGTGACCTTGGTGTTATGGACCAGGAGGGGTATGTGAAAATTGTAGGCCGGATCAAGGATATCATTATTCGAGGTGGTGAAAACATTGCACCACTCGAAATTGAAGAATTTCTGATGATGCACGAAGGGATTGAAAATGTACAGGTTATTGGAGTTCCCAGTCTGAAATATGGCGAAGAAGTAATGGCCTGGGTAAAATCAAAGATGGTTTCGATCTTACTGAAGAAATGCTTGACGCTTACTGTCGCGGTCAGATAGCAACTTTTAAAATACCACGTTACTGGAAAATTTGTTCAGGAGTTTCCTATGACTGTTTCGGGTAAAATTCGTAAGGTCGAAATGAGAGAAGTTTCCATTAAAGACCTTGGACTTGAAGATGTCGCCAAAATAAAAACTGCCTGATAATGCGGTTTATAAGCAAAAGGGCGGTTATTTATCCGCCCTTTTTATTTTTTTCAAAGATGAGAAACTCAACTTTTTGCTCATTTATTTTTTTGTGCTGCAACATTATCTAAATTTACCGCTCATATAATTTTACAAAAATTCCAAATTTGAAACCAGTTAAGCAATTAGCAAGTCAAACAATAATTTATGGGCTAAGTACCATTGTACCCCGCTTTCTTAATTTTTTACTTGTTCCTCTTTACACCTGGTTTTTTCCTACCGAAGAATATGGTGTAATAACTGAGTTATATGCCTATGCCATCTTTTTGAATATAGTTCTTACCTATGGCATGGAAACCGCTTTTTTTAAATTCAGCCAGCAGAATGTGAATGTGGATAAAATATACAGTACTATTTTAATATCCATATTATCCAGCTCAATTGTATTTGCCCTTGTTACAGTTTTATTTGCCTCTCCCATAGCATCTTTTATTGATTATGAGCGAAATCCCGAATATATCTGGATATTTGGTCTTATAATTTCCATTGATGCGGTTTGCGCTATACCTTTTGTTAAACTCCGAAAGGAGAATAAAGCATTTCGGTTTGCCTCATTTAAACTGGCAAATGTTGTCATTAATGTTCTTCTAAATCTTTGTTTTATTTTACTGTTTCCATGGTTAATAAAAAAGGGATTTGAATTGCCGGTTTGGTTGTACAATCCTGAAATTGGATTGGGATATATCTTTTATTCCAACCTGGCCGCAAGTATAATTACTTTTCTGATGGTTTCGCCCTTAATTTCCTTCAAGGGAGGTTTTGATGGAATACTATTGAAAAAAATACTGGCTTATTCCCTGCCTCTTTTAATAGCTGGTTTTGCAGGGAGTATAAACGAGGCACTCGACCGGGTATTAATTAAACATCTTATTCCAGAAACTCAGAATCCTCTTGGTCAATTGGGGATTTATGGAGCTAATTTTAAACTTGCCATTTTGCTTGTTTTATTTATCCAAACCTTTCGTTTTGCAGCAGAACCCTTTTTCTTTAATTATGAAAAAGAGAAGGATTCAAAGATGGTATTCGCCAAAATTCTAAACTATTTCACGGTTATAATACTGATAATCTTTATTGCCACACTGGCTAACCTCGATATTCTCAAATATTTCATCGGTTCAAAGTTCTGGGTTGGATTGTACCTGGTCCCAATTCTTTTATTTTCAAATGTTTTTCTTGGAAT
>JAAUTT010000858.1 GCA_012031335.1 Bacteroidales bacterium
TTATTTAGAATATGACGCAATCGTTTGTCTTAAGATTGGATAAAAAAATTTTTTCTATAAAAAGGATAGCGGAATACTAAAAATTCATCTTGCTTTTCAGGTTCTTATACCCTGTGTCACTAACCTTCACTTTTGCACCTGTACTGAGTACAGCAAGATAGGAACCTTTTTCGTACAATTCGAGCTGTACAATGGCATCGAGTTTAACAATATAGGAACGATGGACACGGATAAACTGACCCGTATCAAGATGCTCCTCAAAATGTTTCATGGTTTCCTGCTTAAGATATTTACCGGATGTAGTATAAATCATAACATAATCATCCTGCGATTCAAGCCACACAATATCTTCAACGGGAATAACCTTAATTTTCGAGCCTGTTTTTACTACCACTCTTTCGAGCTTTTCGGCTGTATTTTGAACATGCTTTTTTAGTTCTTTAATATTAGCCCCCGAAGTTTGCTTTTTAGAATGTTTATCTAGTGCCTTTTCTATAGCCTGAGCAAACCTGTCTCTCGAAAAGGGTTTCAGCAGATAATCAACGGCATTCATTTCAAATGCTTTAATGGCAAACTGATCATAGGCTGTTGTAAAAATAATTTCAGGGATACTGTCCAAAATCTCAAGCATCTCAAATCCTGTAAGCTTCGGCATTTGAATATCGAGAAAAATAAGATCGGGATGTAACTCATTGATGGCTTTGATGCCCGAAAACCCGTCGGAGAATTCTCCCAGCAGCTCAATAGACGGATATGCCTTAAGATAGTTCTTTACCAACTCTCTTGCCGGTTGTTCATCTTCAATAATAATGGCTGTCATCATTTTGATTGTATTTTGTGGAAATAAAACCGAAACTTTAAATGTATCTTCATTCCGGGCTACTTGCATCAGATAATCGGCCTGATAGATAATTTTTAACCTGTTCTGTATATTTTTTAATCCCATACCGGTTCCTTTTTTACTTTTCGATTCGGGATCAAAGGTATTCTTAATGGTAACTTTCATATTATTTCCTTCCGTTTCGCATGTAACCCAGATAGAGATAGGTTCGGCCGACTCATAAACACCGTGTTTTATCGAATTTTCAATTAATGGCTGAAGTATCATATTGGGCAGATCCTTCTGTAAACAGCCTTCGGATACCTGTATTGTAAAATTCAAACGTGATCCGAACCGGGTTTTCTCAATATCCAGATATAAATTAATATTATGAAGCTCATCCTGCAGGCTTACCAGTTGTTTTTCCTTCTGACCGATAGAATAGCGAAGGAAGTCAGAAAGTTTAATAATCATCTCCTGCGCCTTCTCGGGGTTAGTAATGGTAAGAGAACTGATAGAGTTTAAACTGTTAAACAGAAAGTGAGGATTTATTTGTGATTTCAGTAGGTTTAGTTCAGTTTCCCGGATTAATCCCTTTAATTCTGCTTCCTGTGCTATTTTTTCTTCCATATTCCTGAACGAAATATAGAGATAGTATATAAAAATAGTAATCAGGTAATAAAACAATCCCATCGCAAAACGCCAGGGTGCCGAATTATTTAGGAAAACCAGGTAATCAGGAGAATCATGCAATGTTTGATTCAGAATACTGTAAGCTACAACATACCAGATAACGATACTGATGGATGCCGTACCCAAATGATTGAGAAAAATATCAAGGAGGAAGAATTCCTTAAATTGATGAACCGGACGGGATACCATATACTCAGAAAGAGTATGATAAAACAGATGTTAAATACTATACTGTCGGCCAAGGCATAATGCAAACGCTGATCATAGAACAGCGCCAGAACAAGCATATGGGCAGCAATGATTGTCCCCCATATGGCCAGCGTAAAAACAATACTTTTACGATTGAATAAAACCGGATGGTTCATTGGTGGTATTTTTAAGAACCATTAAACTTGCATTTCAAAAGCTTTTGATCTCCCCGCCGCCAAAAATAGCAACACCTTTAATATAAAGCTCTTTACTTAAGTTTTGGGGTAATGTAATTCCGGCTTTTCGCTTATCGGCAAATCCTCCGAATATGGAAACAACCTCAACATGCACATTCCAATGGGATGGAATAATGAACTTGGTACCTCCGAATATGTTGACTACTTCAAGTACATTCTTGCCATCGGCTAACTCGCTTTCCGTAAAATCGTATACCGAACCTCCGAAATGGATACAGTTTCGCCACCACGAAATTCCTTGTGGTTAATCTTCTTTCCGTCCCCCCGAAAATATTTACCTCATCAATAATTTCCGACGAATTGACTTCCTCCTTCTTCCAGGTTTTGCTGCATGAGTTACCCCTGAATAAAATCAGAATACCAATACCTAAAAATACTGCCGGCCAGAATAACTGACCAAAACTAACCGACACTGGAAAAACCCTGGGAATTAAAAAAAAGGCTCCTATGGCCAATAATACAAGCCCAAAGGTTTTATTTGTATTTTTACTTATCTGAAGAACTCCCAAAACCATGAGTAGCATAGGCCATGAGAATATCAACCCCAAAAAAGCTACCGGAAATAAGATCAAAATTTTTCGCTAACAACAATATCCCCGCTCCAATTAACAATACGGCAAGTATTAACTTGCTCTTGGGATTCCAATCTTCTCTATTTTCCATTTTAAAAAATTTTAATTACGATGTAAAAGTATCAGATCAGGTATAAATGAGAAACATAATATCGGTAAAACAGAATATTATGTCGGTAAAGTAAATGAATTTCTTCAAAAATCAATGATCCTGACTGTGCTTTTTACAGATATCCCAGTTCTAGCATCAATTCCCGGTGATCTTTCATAATCTTTTCAGCTAGTTCTTCAGGAAGTTCCTCCTTCCAGCTGCCTATCATGCCTTTTCGGAAAAAGCTCGCCGATTCAGGACTTCTTTCCCGAAAGCCTTTTTCTTCTTCCTGCTTTTTTAATTCAGCAAAACTTGATTTTCTAAGGGCTTCATCAATCTGTATCTTTCCATAGCTGAATTCACAAAACTGAATTGCCCTGGAAAATGTTTCAACAGGATGAAGCTTCATATCCTCGTATTTTATGACCAATACCGGGAATTCCGTTTGTCTGGTCCAGCTCATGACGTGGTCGCTCCAGGTTAATAATCTTTGTCGGAGTTGCATATGAAGTCGCGATGTTTTACTGCAGAAAGCATACTCAGGATTATTTCAATACTCTCTGCCATCGAAGGAA
>JAAUTT010000017.1 GCA_012031335.1 Bacteroidales bacterium
CTTGGGTTTCGTCGAATGCTTCGATTACTTTCCAACACCCGGTTGTTGTATACGGAAAACTGCACATCTCAGACAATGGCTTTATGGATGGCGGCCCTGTAATTGTTACCCGCGAAAGTGGTGAAATAGAAATTGAAGGAGGAACATTACTTGTTAAACAATTCAGGCCTTCTACTGTAACCGCATCTACGCCCAGAGGGAGTTTTACTATGACCAATGGCATCATGAATGTCACTGGCCCCCAACATGCCGGAGGTTTTGCAATGTTCGACTGGTCCTATGCCAACACATCCTTTAAAATGAGTGGTGGAACAATTAACATTAACGATGCCAACGGAACCGGGTCACTCCTGATAAATTCCGTAAATTACGATATCACCGGCGGTAACATCAATATCAATATTCCAACCACAAATAACGCAGTAATTCAATCCACTGTACCAATCTGGAATCTGAACATTTCAAAAGCTGCTGCTACTGCAAACAGGGCAATAATTGCAGGCCTTCCCCTCCAGGTACTGAATAATTTAACCATTCAGACCGGCAACAATCCGACATTGGATGCCAATGGTAACAATGTATTCGTGGGAGGTAATTTTAACCTTCAGACAGGTACAACTTATACTCCGGGAACAAATACCACCACCTTCAATGGTAATGGTGGCCAAACTTTTGACAACGCAGGTTCCATCACCGGAGGCTTATACCGCCTCGAGGTAAGCAATTCGGGCAACCTGACAATCAGTAACGACCTTGCCGTTACAAACAATCTGACCATAAATCAGGGGTGCTTTATTAATGATAATGGTAAAATTATCCGGGTTAGCGGAAATATTTATAACTCAGGAACAGCTGTAAGCAAAGCCGGTGGAGGAATTGAAACCAACGGAACCGTCAACCAGGAAATTGGGGGTTCCGGATCAGGGGTATTTGGCAACCTTTATGTAAACAAAACAACGGGAACGCTATCGTTAGCTGCCAACCAAAGTGTTTTGGGGAATATCCGGCTGGTAAACGGTAATCTCGACATTAAAACCTATAATCTCCGTCTAAGCGAAACTTCGGGCATTTACGATGCCATAACCGGTACCGGCATCAACTTTAGTGGTTCCAAATGATCCGTACCTCGGGGAACCAGAGCGACGGAGGGTTAACCAAAGCTTATGGAGCTGCCGGGGCCTTTGTTTTTCCTGTTGGAACAAACGCAGACTATACCCCTGCCACCATTCAATTTAACTCGGCACCTGCAACCTGGGGAACTGTAACTGTTAAACCGGTACCTACATACAATCCCCTGGTAACTTCGGGTAATTCGCTAAACTATTACTGGAAGACAACCAGTGACGGATTCACAGGCATTCCGTCAGGCGGAGTTACCCACACCTATCACTACACCGATGCTGCCATTGCAGGCAGAGGCAGCGAGGCGGATTATATTCCGGGAAGCTATCGGCCCGATTCATGGACAATCATAAATGATAAATCCAAGGTAATCGACAACTCAAACGACATTCAGTTCAACAATATAAATACCATTGATGGTGAATATACGGCGGGTGAATCGGATGCATTTCAAACTATTAAGATATTTTACAGCCGACAATCAGGAGCATGGAACGATTACCAGACCTGGAGTACCGATTCGGTTGGCGGTAACCCAGTACCGGACCCTGCACCAGGCTCAAATGTTGCCGGTGTTAATATTCCCGGGCCAAACAATCCGGTAGTTATTGGAAATGGATTGGCTAAAATCATACGGTTACCGTTCCGTCCACTTTTTCGAACATCATAACCGGAAATTTGGTTATAAATAACGGATCGACGCTGGATTTAACATCTTCCACGGGACATAATTTCGGATATATCCCCGAATCGAAAGTCTCGGGTAACGGAAAGCTTCGTATTTCGTCCAATGCAGCAATAGCAACCTTTCCGGGCGGCGATTTCGGCAAATTTTTATCAACAGGCGGAGGTACAGTCGAATATTATACCAGCGGAACCAACTTCACACTCCCCGCAAGTGCAACAACATCGACCTATAATAACCTGATAGTTTCACCTGAAACGGGTCGGACCATTACTTTGCCTTCCCTCGACCTTTCCATTTTCAATAATCTTGAAACCGATGGAACGGGTACTATCCAGCTTAATTCGGCAAGTGTCAGAACATTAACAATAAAAAACGACCTTACCATTAAGCAGGGAACCTTGAGGTTTATGAACAGCCAAGCTCAAAACATCAATGTTGAAGGTAATGTTACAGTGAACAACGGCACTTCGTTCGATATATCGTCCTCATCCAATGCAGTGAATACCCTTTTGATCGGAGGGAATCTCATAAACAACGGCACTTTCGATATGTACCGTTCCGCAACTTCTGCCTGCGATGTTACTTTTTACGGAGACCAGAACAAAAGCATATCCGGATCGGCAACATTAACCGAGTTTAACTATCTGAATGTCGACAAAGGCATAAGCAGGAATACATTACTCGACGCCACCATCGACAAACTAACACTCCAGGGAAGTGGCAATGCATTGCGGTTAAACAACGGTACATTCAGGGTATCCAATCCGGCTCTTTCGTTTACCTTATCGACCAACAATACTTTCACTATTCCCAAAACAGGCTGTTTATCGGTAAGCGAGGGAACAGTCAACATCGGTACTTCTTCGGATAATGGCGATTTACTGCTTTCGGGAAGGCTGGAGGTAATTTCGAACGGGATTGTAAATGTTGGGAACGGCGGTAATTTCAATAACGACATTGAATATTCGCCCAACGGCATACCGGAGATTATTATCCGAAACAACGGAACACTGAACGTGAATGGTCAAATACGACGGGGCAATACACTAACCAGCGGTTCGTTAAACTTAACCCAATCAGGTGGAAACATGCTGATAAGAGGAGCGAATCAAATCACATCCCGAGGAAAACTCGAAATACTGAATGCCGGAAGTGCGTTCAATATATCCGGTGGGACCATTACCATTGAAAACGGAGGTGGAAGCAATGCCTGGTTTGGTGATGTTTTATTTGACCCCGACAACTATTCAGTTTCAAACGGTACTTTAAGGCTCGGGAATAGCGCAACCACAAATACATCGTTCCTTATAAATGTAGTATGCCCCTTATGGAACCTGGAGATAGACGGAACAACCACCAGCAAAATTGCCGATGTTCGGATTAGTCCGCTTACCATTAAGAACAATCTGAATATTGAGGGAAATGCCCAATTCAGGGCCAACGGGTGGGATGTAAACATTGGCGGCAACCTTACCAATAACAACAGCGGGAGCTCTGCAGGGTTAACCACTGGTGGATTTCAGGCAGGGAGCAACAAGCAAGTCACTACATTTAACGGCAGCAATCAGGTAATTTCTGGCATTGCCGGCAATCTCACCAATTTTGCCAACCTGAAGATATGGTCAACAGGAAGTGTATCTCTGGCTAATAATACAAATCTTGAGATAAACAAAACCTTTTCCCTAGTTTCCGGGACTTTTTCGGATGAGGGAAATACCGTGAATATACTGGGCAATATCGATAATTCAGCAACTCACTTCAGTTCCACAGCATCCGGAGGCTTGAGGCTTTCCGGCACTTCCCGGCAAATTATTTCGGGCAGCGGAAGTGGTAAATTCGGGAATATCACCCTGAATAACCCCAACGATGTTGCTATGGTCGACAATTCGGAAATTGATGGTATCCTGAATTTTACACAAGGAAGTCTTTACATCGACGATTATCAGTTAACACTGGGAGTAAATGCGACCATTGCAGGAACTGTGGATGCGACACGGCAAATCCGTCTGAACGGCGCCCTGAGCGACCGCGGCGTGCGAAAAAATTTCCCGGCAGGGCCAGCAAATTTTTGTTTTCCCTATAGGAATTTCAGGAAAATATACGCCAGTGAGTTACAATGTTACAGGTGCAACTACCGATGGTTATATTAAAATTCTACCTGTTAATGCCAGTCACCCGAACTTACAGGATGCCGCAGGCAACGAACTGGCCTATTACTGGGTTGTATCTTCCTCGGGCTTGGCCAATGCCACGGTTCAGCATTTTTATAAATATTTGCCATCCGATGTTTCAGGAGCAGAAGTTTCCTATTTAGCCGGGCGTTATTACCAGGGCAACTGGACCCCGGTAGGAGGCATAGCAGGTGGGGTAAATCCAGGATTGGACCAGATTAATCTGATGAGCTCCGCGGGAGTAAATTATATCGATGGGGAATATACCGCAGGCATAAACACAAATTTCACCGCTATCCCCGTTTATTACAGCAGAACAGCTGGCGACTGGGAAGATGCGGACACCTGGTCGACCGATCCTGTACTTAAATTTGCAGGCCCTCCAGCCGCTGCACCTCCTTCGGGGAACCCGGTTTTTATTGCACCTGGCCACACCATTACCATTAATGATAATAGCCAGAAAGCTTATTCGGTTGATATACCCGCTACATCAACACTCGACATTCAAAATACGGTATTTCACTCCCTGGGATACCTCACGGGAGGCGGTACTTTAAATATTACAAGTACCGATGATGGCATGTTTGTTATGCCCGCCGGTAACTACGATTCTTTGATGTCAACTTCAACCACAACGATTGTTTTTCATAATCCCGATATAAACACTCCGGCCACACTCCCGTTAAAACCGGGGAATATTTACAAACCCCTCCAGAATGTAATTTTTACAGGCAATGGCACAAAATATATATCGGCCGAAAATTTAAAGGTACTTGGTAACCTCACGGTAGATGGCGGAACTTTAAGCAATACTCTATTCAATAAAAATATTTATATATCAGGAACCTGGATCGACAATGTGTCCAATGCCGCCAAAACGGGTTTTATTGCGGGAACCGGCTGGGTGAATTTCGAGGGTAATGCATCTCAAATTATCACTGCAACTAATAATAATTCCACCTTAACCTTTTTTAATTTCAGCATAAACAATCCCAATGGTTTAACCCTGAACGGAAACGGGGATGTGGAAATTTCGAATTATCTTCAGCTCAGCAATGGGTTAATCCATACCAATCCGGTAAATTCGCTCACATTAAACAGTCTTTCGCCTTCAATAGTTTTAGGAGGAAGTACCGCATCGTTTGTTAACGGACCTTTGAGAAAGAATCTTAGCGCCGGCTCATATTTCAATTTTCCCGTTGGAAAGGATGGACGATATGGAAAAATCAATGTAAATGCTGTAAGTGCCTCGGGGATTCTGGAAGCCGAATTTTACAACGGTGATCCTACCCTGGCAGCAATGCCGGTGTTGAACAAGGTTTTACCGGTTGATACAGTTAATAATTCGAAGTACTGGCGAATTAACGCCTCATCGGGTATCCAGGGAAATGTAAAAATTTCCTGGGATGCTGTTGATATTGCCAGTGGCTTTATCCCCGGTTCGGCCATGGCGCGCAATAAATTGCGCATTGTGAAATGGAACGGGGCAGCATGGGAAAACCAGGGCAACCAGGTGAACGATGCCGAAAAAACCGTTCAAACCTCGGCAGTGCAGAACCTTTTGAATAACAATTTCTATGGATTAGCCATTGAAAGCCTTCCCACTGCAGTGATAACTGCCGGCAGTGCCTCAATATGCAACGATGGTACTTCGGCCAGTATCCGCATAGACCTTACCGGAACCTCCCCCTGGAGCATACGGTACAAAGTCAACGGAGGCAACGAAACAACAGTTTCCAATATTGCAAGCACTCCTTATAACCTGGTGGTTTCAAATTCAACAATACCTCTTAACGCCGGACCTGGTGTTTACAACTTTACCCTTTCGCAGGTAATGGATGCAACAGGAGCTACAGGCATAAAAGACTTTTCAAAAGTATATACCATCACGCTGAACAAATCGCCCAACCCGGTAATTTCAGGAAACACCACAGTTCCCGGCGGACAAACAGCCACCTATAGTACACTCAACCAAACGGGACACACTTATACATGGACAGTAACCGGTGGCACCATCTCATCCGGACAAAATACCAACCAGATTACGGTAACCTGGGGCGCAGGCCCTGCCGGAACAGTACGGGTAACTGAAACGGTAACAGTTGGCGGTTGTTTCAAAACAACTGCACCATATAATGTCAATATTACCGACATACCCAACCCGGTGGTTTCGGGGAACTACCAGGTTTGTGCAGGTGCTGCTTCCGAAAACTATTCTACTCCCGATGTTAGTACTCATACCTATTTTTGGACTGTAATTGGCGGAACTATCGTTTCGGGACAAAATACACATGCCATTACGGTCGACTGGACAACACCGGGAAGTGGCAGCGTGAAAGTTGAAGAAACCGGCTCCGAAACCAAATCGAACACCCTTAACGTAACAGTGAATCCTGTTCCTTCGAAAACAAACACTGTTGTTTTCCCAACCATTTGCGCCGGAGAAACAGCAAACATAATAGTACAGGCAGCCGCACCCGGTATCACCTATCAGCTTCGCCTCGACAGCGACAATAGCAATGTTGGGTCAGCGGTAAGCAGCGGTCCTGGTGGAAATGTGATTTTAAGTATCGTGCCGGTAACTGCAACATTATACAACATCAGAGCCTCAAACGAATATAACTGTGCCGTACAGCTCAACACCAAAGGATCGGTAACCATTAACCCGATACCTGCAACTGGTGAAGTTTACAGGAAACCAAATAATTAACAGGTTTTTACTTTGCAATAATTTGAAGTCAGGGTTTTTTCTGGCTTCTTTTCTGAAAAGGCCAGGCAAATTCAGAGAGAATAGGCTATTTTTGTGACATTTTAGAACCTTTTCAATGTAAATTCATGAACAAAGGTACCTGGTACGCCGTTGCCGCATATAGCTTATGGGGTTTATTCCCGTTATACTGGAAAATGTTAAAGCATATACCTGCCTTGCAGCTCATTGGACATCGTATCGCATGGTCTTTTGTGAGTTTGTTTGTTGTGCTCCTTGTAATACAACAAGTGAAGGACTTTCGCAGAACCGCACTTTCTTTTTCGATTATCAGGATATATTTTCTTGCTGCTATGCTGGTAGGCATAAATTGGTTAACCTATGTTTGGGCTGTTAATTCCGGACATATTGTCGAAACAAGTCTGGGGTATTATATAAATCCTCTCATAAGTGTACTCATCGGAGTGATATTTTTCCGTGAACGGCTTCGGTTTTGGCAATGGTTACCTATCGCTATAGCCGCAATAGGTGTGATTTATCTTACCCTGGCGCTTGGATCTCTTCCCTGGATTGCCCTTACACTTGCCTTTTCATTTGCTTTTTATGGGATGGTTAAAAAACTGGCACCATTGGGTTCCCTTCATGGATTAACCCTCGAAACTTTTATGCTATTCTTACCTGCTTTGTTTTACCTTATTTTTACAGAATTGTCAGGTAATGGAGCTTTGTTTCACCAGGGAATTGGTATCGATTTGCTTCTTATTGGAACAGGATTGGTTACCACCATCCCGCTGTTACTATTCGCTTCGGCAACTAAACGTATTCCTCTTTCTGTAGTCGGGATACTTCAATATATTGCTCCTACTGTTCAGCTCTTTATAGGGATTGCAGTATATCATGAGCATTTTACGTTGCAGCAGTTTATTGGATATAGTTTTGTTTGGTTAGCCTTGCTGATATTTGGCTTCGATAGTTATCATGCCTACCGGAAAAACGAAACGTTTCTGTTTCGGAACAGGTGATATTGCAAAATAAACTAAGCTTTATATTTTAATTTACAACTTTTCCGGTTAAAAGTCAATTTTAAGGGAATGATATATCCCTTATTTCTCATTGTTTTATGTTATAGAGAATTACTTGACCTTTTTGTCAGCTTCAACTACCTTTAGTTTTATTGCCAAACTATTTTGCGAAAAGCTAATTTCCTGGCAGCGCCTTATTTGAAATTTCGAACAGTTTTAATCTATTCACTTTAATTTAATAGTTATGAAGAACATCTACAAGTGGTTCCATCGTTTGATTTTTCTTCTTTTAACATTCACAATTCCGTTTGTTACTCATGCCCAGGTTAAAAATCCTGATATTGGGTTTTACTTTGCAAACGGAGACTGTTCCCCTGCTGTGGTTCAGTTTGTGAATAAAAGCAGTATGTCTTATGATACTACAAAGATTCAGTTCAAATGGTATTTGGACAATTCTTCCGACCCCTTTTTTATAGGCTATATGCCCGAAAGTAAAATCTTTCAGAAGGGATTCTATCATTTACGGGTAGAAACTGACAGCGCAGGGTTTATGAAAGGCTCTTCCTATCAGACTTTTGAAGTGAAAGGCGCTCCTACAGGATTTATGCCAGGTAATAAAACCCAGTTTTGTCCCGGTGAAGAAATCACTTTCCAGATGAACGAACCTGTCAATTTTATAGAATGGGATTTTGGCGACAACGATCCTTTTGCAAAAAATAGAAATCAGTCGTACGCTCCCCATGTTTACCAGAATGCAGGAATTTATTATGTCAGAGTAAAATTTGAGTCGCAATGCGGATATGATTCATTAAAACAGGAAATAGTTATTTCACCTACAGCCAAACCGACTGTTGATGCTTTTGCCAAAGGCGACTGGAATGTTTGTCTCAACGACGAAGTTTCATTCATGACCAATGGTAAATACAAGACTTATAACTGGAACTTTGGCGATGGAACCAGCTCTGCCCTGCCATACCCGGCTCATGCTTATTCAACTGTTAAACAATATGCTGTGGTACTTACGGCCACAAATATCTGCGGCCAGTCCGGTACCGACACCGTAAAACTAAATATTGTCAACAACCAGCAGGCCTGGGCCAACTTTAACTGGTGGTTCGAAAGAAACTCCTGCCCCAATTCGCCGGTGCACTTCGATTCGCACAGCAATGGTATTTACAAGTGGGAATTTGGCGATGGTGGTACATCGAACCTGCGCAGCCCCGTAAATAATTTCACCGATACCGGCAGGTACACCGTAAAACTAACGGTAACCAATGGTTGCGGAAGCTCAGCTACCAAATCCGAAACTGTTTTTGTAAGTTATGATCCCAATGTTATGGCACCTCCAGCCGATTTCAACATGCATTCGGAATTCGATTATAATCAGGACTCTAAAGACGGAATGCACATGGATACCGTAAAAGTATGTCCAGGCACCCGCATATTCTTCGAAAACTATTCGTGGGACGATTTTACAAACAAATATGCATGGAACTTTGGCGACGGAAGTACCTCCGGTTTAAAAAATGCGGAACATGTGTATACTACCCCCGGGGTGTACAACGTAACTTTTAAAGTATCGAACAACTGCGGGAACTCCAATGTAATGTCCAAGCCAATAAAGGTCGACCCAGGACTAAAACCAATGTCATTTCTGCGTTCGGTACCCCAAAATATTTGTCCGGGCGAGCAGGTATATTTCTTCGATAACGAAAACGATCCCGAGCGGTCGCGGAATAAATATTCCATTTTTTTCGGCGATGGCTCCCAGCTCCTGAACCTGACAAAGAACACGGACACCACTATGCAAACCCTTGCAACTCATGTGTACTCAGATGCAGGGACGTATAATTACAAGTTTAAAGTGACCAATATTTGCGGAAACAGCGATTCCATATCCGGTGTTATCAATGTGCAGAACAATGCTGCCAAGGTACCATTCTATTATGTCGATAACTCAACTACAAGCCACCAGGAAGGAATGGAAGACTGGAGCAAAAAAAGATATTTCTCGGATAATAAAGTCGTAATACCTGTTAAATGGGATAACTGGCCTGGTACCGACAGCATTATTTCAGCATTTTTCTGGTGGGGTAAGTTCGATCCGGTAAATCCCGACGGAAATGGAGAACCTGCCGGTAAGGTTTCGATAAAGGTGAAAAATATTATCAACAACGGCACCGATACCATTGTGGCATTTGTTCCCTACGATCCGGTTGCATCCGACAGCTTTGGACTTGCTGTGGCCTGGTTCTGCAACCATTACCAGATGCAGGGACAAAAAGCTTTCACTGTTCCCATGAATGCAATGGGCGCTCCTGTTAAAGCTATAAAGATTAATCCCGGAACCACCACAAACCTTCAGACCCTTGTTTTGCTCCCAACGCTTTCACCGGCACCTGCACCCCATCACCCTTCGGAAGCTGGTCGCGCAAATTACTGACAGGCGGCTACTACCTTCTGGGCATACACGACGATATGAATTACAGCATTCAGCAGGCGCCAGTGCCTTCGTGGAACGAACAGAGCAACTATTTTACTGGCGGCCAGTTCATGGTAAAAGGCGATACAATTATATTCCAAGGTGGTGAAAGTTGCTCCGGAACAGGCGTATACCGGTTTGCTGTCAATGGCAAGGTGATCAGTTTCACCATGATTGATGACATGTGCGATGAACGGAAAAAAGTATTGGCCGGATTCAGCTTCAATATGATGGAAGATATACAAATATACGATCGCTCCGGATGTCCCGGAGACCCCGTGGAATTCAGCATAGCAGGCGGCAAAACCTATGAGTGGCATTTTGGCGACAATTCGCCGGTTTCCACCGCCCAGAAAGTACTCCATGCCTATGCCGATACCGGCACCTACAAAGCATTTGTAATTGCAACCAATGCCTGTGGAAGAAAAGATACAATTCCAAGCATTGTGAAAATAGGCCGATACAATAAGCCATTTGCATACTTCGACATGGATAAACAGTGGGCTAAAAAAGGTGACACCATCAGGTTTTTCTATCATGGCGACGACAGGGGACATGATGTCAACAAATATTCCTGGGATTTTGGAGATGGCAATACCTCCACCATAAGAGAAGCAAAACATATCTATCAGTACCGCGGTGGTTACAAAATCCGGCTGACAGTTACCAACGGATGCGGAAGCAATACCAACGAACGGTATATTGAAATAGGCGATCCGTTCGACCAGTGTAACCTTTCGGCCAAATTCTCGATCGAAAAGGCAGATACCGCCAAACTGTACCCCGACAAACCGGTAAAATTCATTGATAATACCTTCGGGGCTTATACAAACCGTACCTGGAATTTCGGCGATGGAGTTGTAGATACTTCGGCAAATCCGATGCACACCTATCTGAAAGCCGGAATATACAAAGTATGCCTCTCGGTTAAAGACGTTATAACCGGTTGCTCCGATATGGCATGCATGGAGGTAGTTGTGGGGTCTATTCTCTGCAAGGCCGATTACAGCTTTGTTGTAAACAACACTACCAATGCCGTCAGCTTCAACGACGCTTCCATTAACGCTAATAAGTGGTATTGGGATTTCAACGATGGGAATAATTCATACTCAGGTAACCCCGTACATCAATTTGTCTCTCCGGGCGTTTACAATATCTGCCTGGTTACTTTCGACACCATAAGCAAATGTCAGTCGAAACGGTGCGATGTTATTACCGTGGGACAAATAGACACTTCAAAATATTGCAAAGCCGAATTCTCGTTTTTCGTAAATCACACAACCAACGAGGTTTCGTTTAAAAACCAATCTATTGGTAAAATTCAGAAAGGTTATTGGAATTTTGGAGACGGTTTGTTTGACTATGAAGAAAATCCGATTCATAAATTTACGAAGCCAGGAGTTTATCAGGTATGTGCCAATATTGTGGATTCATCTGGTTGTCAATCTTCCGTTTGCAAAGAAATTCAGGTAGGTGTTGTAAACTGCAAATCCGATTTCACTTATTTTGTTGATCCTGATTTGAATAAGGTTAGTTTTACCGATAATTCGCTGGGTAAGAACCTGAAAACTTTCTGGAACTTTGGTGATGGGGCATACAGCAATAGCTTAAATCCTGGTTATCAGTATCGTCAACCTGGGGTGTACAAGGTTTGCCATTTTATTAAAGATACTGTTTCGGGTTGCGTTTCGGAAAACTGCCTCGAAATTACCATTGGTGAAGTAAAATGCAATGTCGATTACTCCTTTATCATCGATCCTTCTTCTCGGCAGGTCAGGTTCAAAGGTATAACAAATGCTGCATCTCTGAAGTGGAACTGGGATTTTGGCGACGGATACTCCGATACAACCGAAATGCCTGTCAGGAGTTATCAGCGCGATGGTTTTTATAATGTTTGTTTAAGGGTGTACGATCCTGTTAACAAATGTGTTGCCGATCGCTGCAAACTTATATCTATTGGAGCTGTATCCACTATTGCAGCTATCGATGCCGATTTTTCTTTTAACCTCGAACCTAAAATGCTCAAGGCTCAGTTTAACGATAAATCAGTTGGGAATCCCAATAAATACCATTGGAACTTCGGTGATGGTAAATTCTCGGATTTACAAAATCCTGAGCATATTTACATCAAACCAGGTGTTTACAAAGTTTGTCAAACCGTTGGCGATACCATAACTGGTAAGATTTCGCAGGAATGCAGAGAAATATACCTGGCCGAAAATGCTTGCCGGGCCGATTTTTCATTCTTTGTCAATCCTGATTCAAAAACTGTAAAATTTTGCCGATCTTTCCACTCCTGGTATTAAGGAAAACTACTGGGATTTTGGAAATGGTAAGTTTGGTGTTAAAAAGGATGCTATAAATGTATATGACGTTCCGGGTATTTATAAGATATGCAAAACCATTGTCGATTCCACCGGATGCCAGGCCACAGTTTGCAAGGAAATCCAGATTGGAACAATGGAATGTAAAGCTGACTTTAATTATCTGGTTGACCCAACTACTCGCATGGTTAAATTTATCGATAATTCCTCAGGTAATATATCATCCTGGTTCTGGGAATTTGGCGATGGCGGCTTCTCAAGTAAAAAGGACACGGTTTATAAATATTTGAGACCTGGTGTTTACAAGGTATGTTTGTTCGTTAAGAATGCACAAACAGGATGCGTTTCCGAAATTTGCCGGGAAATACAGGTTGGAACTGTTAACTGCGAAGCCAACTTCTCATTCCTGGTCGATGCAGTAAACCGCACCGTAAACCTTCGAAATGAATCAAAGGGGAATATTGTGAAGTTCAACTGGAACAATGGATTGGGAGTTACCGATACTTTGTCAAACACAAAATTCGTTTATGCCGCCGATGGTAAATATAATATCTGTCTGCAGGTGTACGATCCCGCAACCAATTGCAAGGCTAATATCTGTAAAGAAGTTATTATTCTGAAGGATACTGCTAAACTCGAATCGTTTGTTGCCGGATTCAATTACTTTATCAATCCTGATAGCAACAAAGTGGTGCTTCTCGACAAGTCTTCGGGCTCACCTACCAATTATTACTGGACTTTTGGCGATGGCCAGTTCTTTAAAGGTAAGGATGTCAGTCATATCTATACCGAACCGGGTGTCTATAAGGTTTGCCATTCGATATTCAGCACAGTAACTGGTAAATTCGACGAAACGTGCAGAGAACTTACCATTGGTGAACAGCCTTGCGCTATTACCGCCGGTTTCAGCTTGTTTGTCGATCCTGCAACAAAGTCTGTTTTTATGAACGATAATTCCAAAGGACAGATAACTTCCTGGTTCTGGCGTCTTGGCGATGGAACAACCTCGAATAAACCTAATCCGATGCATACTTATGAAAAGCCCGGATATTATCTCATAAGTCTGGCTGTTCGTGATACCGTAAAGGGTTGCACCGATTATTATGCCGATTTTGTCCAGGTAGGTACCGTATTATGCAAAGCATTCTACGAATACAATGTGGATATGTCGGCCAATAAGTTGTCGCTGTTCGATAAGTCTCTCGGAGATTTTGCCAAATATTACTGGCAGTTTGGAGATGGTGCTTCTGCTGTTGAAAAGGACCCGGAACATACATACAATGATGCCGGATTATACAGAGTAGCGCTTATAGCCAGTAATGCCGATGGTACCTGCCGCGATATCTATGCCCAGCCTATTCAGGTGGGAACTATCGATTGTAGTGCAGCTTTCGAGTATTATGTTGACTCAGTTACCAATGAGGCCTTTTTCAAAAATAAAACACTGGGGACTGCAACAAAATATTTCTGGTTATTTGGTGATGGAAGCACTTCCACACTCCCCGATCCTGCTCATAAATACGTGGCTCCCGGATATTACAAGGTTGGTTTGAATACTTTTAACCCTGTAAACGGATGCATGGATTATTATGAAGAAGTACTGCTTATTGGTAGTGAAGGTATAGATTGCCAGGCCGATTTCTTCTACCAGGTTGATGATGCCAATAAAACTATCAAAATGTTTGATAAGTCATCAGGCAAAAATCTTACCTACTTCTGGAACTTTGGCGATGGCGGAACTTCTGCTTCGAACGAACCTTCGCATACCTATATCAAAGGCGGATATTATAACATCTGTTTAACAGTGTATGCCCCGAATGGTGTTCAAAACACGGTGTGCCGGCGCATAAAGGTTGCTGCTGAAGATATCAAAAATTGTTTGGCCGACTTTATATTCACCGTTGATACCACTACCCGTCAGGTTAATTTTACAAATAAGTCCCTCGGCGGAGGTTCAAAATTCCTTTGGTCGTTTGGCGATGGCAATGGCTCGGAATCTGAAAATCCAAGCTACACCTACTCCAATTCGGGTATGTACAATGTTAAAATGGCTATGAAGAACGAAACCACAGGTTGCGTTAGCGCTACCATGAAACTGGTTGTTGTAAGTGCTGAACAGGGATTGGCTGCCAGTTTTGGTTATGGTCTGGATACTTCCAAACTGAAGGCTGCAGGTGGTTATGATATTTCTTTTGTTGGACTTTCGTCGGGCGATCCTTCCAAATATGTGTGGGACTTTGGCGATGGAAGCAAGGACTCCACTACCATTTCTCCAACCCATACTTACGCAAGTGCAGGTACTTATAATGTTTGTCTCACAGTTTCCGATCCGGTTACTAATCAGGCAAACAAGTATTGCAGCACCGTTAAGGCTGGTTCGCTGGGTGTATCGGATATTACCGGTGACATAGGAACCATGGTGGCTTATCCCAACCCTTTCAATGCAAATACAAGCATTGTGGCCGAAATCGCAGTCGCAGGCAAATACGAACTTGCCCTGTACGATTTAAGCGGACGTCTTGTTAAGTTATTTTTCAATACAACTAAACATGTTGGTAGCTATTGGATTATATGGGATGGCCACGAAATTGAAGATGGTATATATTATCTAAGGCTATCTAATGGAGTTCAGGTGGTTAAAACCCTGAAACTGGTAAAGCAAAATTAAATTTCAGTTACCAGATAAATTAGTTTGTCTGCTGCGTTTTTATAAACGTTTATATTTAAACAGGAAAGCCGTTTCAGAATTGAAGCGGCTTTCCTGTTTAATATTGTCAATTTTTCAGCTAAAACTTTATTGTAGGCGCTCCGGGATTGCCGTTTACCCCATGTTTATAGTTTATTACCTCCATACTTACGGGTTCAATTTTTAGGAGTACAAAAATATTTTCCCAGTTGGGAATGTTACTCCAGTAATCGCGTTTCATTTTTTTCAATAATTCCTTATCGTCAATAACTGTTGCTTTACCCATCAGATTTACGTATCCCTGAGGGGTTTTATGGTCGGCATAATAAACACAACGCGCGATTCCTTTTGTATTTCAGCCACTTTACGGCTGTCGCGAGAGGTAGCAAAC
>JAAUTT010000859.1 GCA_012031335.1 Bacteroidales bacterium
GACGAACCACATCAGGACGAAGATTTTATCCTTCGCAAGATTGAAAAACTAAAAAAACGGGAGGAGTATTCAAAAAACAAAACAAAAAATCAGCCCGAGAATCAGGAAATTATTGAACCGGAGAAAACCCATATTATCAAAAAAGGAGATAAAGTAAAACTGTTCGGACAGGATTCGGTGGGTGAAGTACTGGACGTTAACGGAAAAAACTTTCTGGTTGCTTTTGGTCAGATGATAACCAGTTTACCGGAATCGCGTATCGAGAAAATTTCGAATAACGAATTCAAAAAAGCAAGTCAGCAGATAACCAAAGGTACAGTTACAGAAGCTTATAACACTTACGACCGCAAACTGAATTTCAAACCCAACCTCGATGTTCGTGGGCAAGGGCAGACGAGGCATTACAGAAAGTGCAGGATTTATTGGACGAAGCAATAATGCTCAATGTAAATGAAGTGAGAATTCTTCATGGCAAAGGAAACGGCATTTTGAGACATATGATCAGAGAATATCTGGCAACAGTTCCCTTTGTTAAATCGTTCCGCGACGAACAGGTCGAAAAAGGCGGCACTGGTATAACAGTTGTGATATTGGATTGAGAGTACAAGAGGATTAAAACCTATCCTCCCATCATTAAATTATTCGTTTAAAATACTGGTTTTAAAAAATATGTACTATTTTAGCTAAATCAAATCCAAAATTCTAACTCCAATCTTATGATATTTAACACCTCACTCAAAATCATCCTGTTAAATACATTCCTTTTAATATGGATATCACCGGTAATATGCCAAAAACAGGAACTATCGAAAAGCCTGGAAGTTATAACTCCTCAAAAGTTAAAGACTCATATTGACTATTTAGCTTCCGATGCACTGCTGGGACGAAATACCCCCAGTCCGGGACTCGATTCTGCTGCTACCTATATCGAAAAAAAATTCAAAGCATACGGTCTGTTACCAGCAAATGGAAGTTATTACCAGCCGGTGCCGTTGGTTAAAACCTCCCTGGGAGCTGAAAATAAGGTTGAGTTATCAAAAGATGGCGTAAACACAACACTTGCAATAAAAACTCAGTTTGTTCCTTATGATATAACCGCAAATGGTGAAGTATCAGGAAGTTTGGTTTTTGCCGGATACGGGATCACTGCTCCCGAATATAATTACGACGATTACAGCGGACTGGATGTAAAAGGAAAAATAGTATTGGTTATGAGGCATGAACCAGGTGAACAAGATTCATCTTCGGTATTCGCAGGGCTAGATTTCACCAAACATGCCTATCTGGAAAACAAAGTTAAAAATGCCATTGATCATGGTGCAGCCGGAATGCTGGTTGTTACCGATCCGTTGAATCATATGATGATCAATCCCCGTGGCTTCCCCTGGCCATCGTTATCAAAAATGATTCCTGAAGATGCACTGCCAATGTACCTTAAAAATGAAGATATAAAGAAAATTCCGGTAGTACATGTAGGCAAAGAAGTAATGAACATGGTTTATGGCAGTGTCGATTCTCTGAAAAATATTCAAGCCCAGATTGACAGGAATATGAAGCCTCTTTCAATGCCCTTCCCGGGAATTGAAATCCGAATTAAAACAACCGTAACCGACAACCCTGTAAAAAATAGCAATATCATTGGAATTTTACCAGGAACCGACCCGGAATTGAAGAATGAATATTTGATTATCGGGGCACATTACGACCATGTTGGGTATTTAAAGGAATACAATCCCGGCGAAGATTATATAATTAATGGTGCCGACGATAATGCCTCAGGAACAGCAGGATTACTTTCAATTGCCGAGGCTTTTTCAAAGCTGAAAGGCAAAACCGCCAGAAGTATTCTTTTTATTGCATTTTCGGCTGAAGAAAAAGGCTTATATGGATCGGAAACGTATGTCAACAATCCTCTTGTTCCGCTAGACAAAACTGTTGCTATGATCAATATGGATATGATAAGCCGAAACCATATCGATACCCTTTATCTGGTAAATGCATCTGCTAGTCCCGATTTGACCGAAATTGTAAAAAAAGAAAACAAAGACATTGGTTTTACAATTTTGTACGATGAAGAACTTACAGGACGAAGCGACCATGCTAACTTCCAGAAAAAAAAGATACCTTTTATATTCTTTTTTGCAGGTTTACATCCCGATTACCACACAGTTCGCGACAATCCCGACAGCATTAATCCGGATAAAGCAGCCCGTATCTCGGTTCTGGTATTTAAAACAGCCCAAACAATAGCACAAGATAAAAAGAGATATACATTAATTGAAACCAATAAATAAAACCCAAAACTCAAACCTCATGAAAATTATTATCAATGTATTGGCAGGTCTATTTATAGCCACGCTTTTAAATCTTTAGGCCCAGGAAATCAATGGCCGGATAAAAGTCTCAAAAGGACAGGAATACAATTATGTAACCGACATGGTAATGGATATGACAATGTCAGTTAACGGCCAGGAAATGAAGGTTAATGGAGGAAGCAATTCCGAAACAAAATTCAGTATTGAAAATGTTTTACCTAATGGTGGAGCAGAAGTTATAACATCGGTTTGGAATATGAAAACACACTCCAAAATGATGATGATAGACACAACAATCACTATCCATGGAAAGGTAGGAGCTACATACAAATTAACTTTGGATCAGTATGGAACCACAACCAACAGGGAAGTAATTGATACTACAGGTTCTAAATTTGGAGGATCAAATTTCGATATGAGTCCGAAAATTTCCTCTTCAGGATTATTTTGTGAATTTCCCGAAAAGAGCATAAAACAGGAGATAAATGGACCAAAACTACCAGCGACTCGATATCAGCAGCTGGTCTGGGTGGCAAAATGGGTTTTGATGTGAATACTGAATATACCCTTGGCGCTAAAGAAAAGATTGCCGGAAAAGAAATGCAAAAAATAACATTTACATCCACAATGGAAATAGGTGGAAAAAGTAAAATGCAGGGCATGGACTTTTATATTGAAGGCACAGGTATCGTTAATGGATTTATGTATATCGACCCTGTTTCGAAGGTTATTAGTGAATCGGACACGGATACCGAAATGGAAATGACAATGGCATTAACCGGCCAGCAAGCTATGACCATACCCATGTCCATTAAAATGAAAAATGACTCAAAAGTTGAAATAGAATTTCAGGAAATAGAAAATAATATTGAATCCGG
>JAAUTT010000860.1 GCA_012031335.1 Bacteroidales bacterium
GTTGCTGAACTCATTATTATCCGTTCTTTTTATTTAAGTAAATCCCTTTTTCGTCACTCCAAAGCGTTTTAAGCGCTTTCCCATATTGTTCTGCTCTTGTTCTTAATTCTTTGGCATCGTCTTTCTTCCCTAAAATTTCGGCAATTTCGGAGAGATTGTTACAATCCCAGATATACATTGAAATGAGCCCCACATCGGCAAGTTCCATCACATGTTTGCTTTTGTTAAAAGGAACATTGTCGTACATAGGCGAATTATCCAATCCCGATTCATAGGCCGCCGCCTGCCAGTTATTGGCCTGCCATGGGTAATTTGCCTCAGATACCGGATTTGATCCCCAGCTCAGATAGCCATCGTTATCACGATTCTTCGGCCACCAGCGGTTCCAGGCTAAAAGGTTGTCGTATGTTTCGTGCAACAGCCATTCTTCCCCATAATGCTTATATATTTCCTTAATTACAAAGCTTCCCACCGGAGGTTGGCTTCTGTCGGTAGATTTCTTTTTATATGCTCCGGCAAAATTTGGAACAAATCCATCTGCTGTAATAGATTTTGTTATCTCAATGGCATTGGCGTAGGCCAGATTTTTATCATAAAGTGAAAACATGTAACTTACAAAATAGGTGTCCCAGTCGAAAAGCACCCAACCACTCCAGGTTGAATTCCAGGCTCGGCTGACAGGAGTAATTACCCGTTCATTTTCAGGATCGTAAATAGTATTCCAGCCCAGTACGGAGGACATCGTTCGGTATACTTCCGAAAGACCTTCGTACTGCATGGCCTCTCTTTCCATACGGTTGCGTTGGTTCAATAATGAGCGGATATCTCGATACTCATAGGAGTACCCGCATAAACACCAATTTCGCTGTCAGTGGTATGGCAAGATAGGGGGTGTTGGCGGGGATATAATCCTGCGTAAGCTGATTTATAGTGCCAATTATAATTTCCTTATTCCTGCCTCTGCTATTATCTGATCGCCGCTTTTTGTAATTTTTCCTTCCCCTGTTCCAAAAGAACACCTGTTTCGATGATAACGTTTGGCGCCACCGCAGTAGATTTCATAGTTGTAATAAGGGCAACCCACTGATTATTTTTAGCCGCTGTCTGAACTTTAAAGGTATTATCGTTCCAGTCGACAATTATTTCGGTATAGCTACCGTCGCTCGCGTGCCAACCTGGAGAGATATTCTCGGGTCTTCCTTCTTTAACTTTATAGGATTCTTTAAGATACGACGGCCCATTGGTTTTGCTTTTCAGACAAATGTTCACGGTAATGGCCTCGGGCATCAGTACATGCGATAACATACTTTCGGTGTTCCAGGTATTCCATCCCTTGGCAAGCGACTGCTGTAAAGTTTTATAATTATCACCTGCAGAGGTGCTTTGCGAAAAGGCGGAAAGCGATACCAGAACAGTTAATATAGCGGTAAGAATATTCTTCATTGGTACTTTGGCAAAATTGATCTAACTACAAAGTAACAAAATATTCAATACCGTAAACAGGCCGAAAACCAGTATTAATGAAAAATAACGGAGAAAACACGATTAAAATTTCATTATTGACACTTCAGCATTATAAAAAACGCCTCAGGATTTGCAAAAATTCCTTTCCCGCAATTTCCCAGGAAGAAAATACCGGGTGATGAGAAGCAGCAGTTTGAATTTTTGCATAGCTATCGGTATTCGTTAGTAATTCTTTCAAGGACATCTCCAAATCTTCCTCATTTTGAAAATAGCAGAGAGAATGATTTCCAAAGTTTAGTTTAATTCCTTCGGATGCATATGCCAGCACAGGTAAACCTGTTGCCAGGGCTTCAGCAATCACCATTCCATATGTTTCAAATTTACCGGGGAATAAGAACAAGTCGGCATTGGTGTATATATCATGCAGAATACTTCCTTGAACAGAACCTATAAGATGCACCCTTTTTTGCAGGTTGTTTTCCTTTAAAAAATTGTTTGATTTGAAAGGTATATCCGGGATCCATATCTGGAGAACCAGCAAGAGTAAGCGTCCAATTCAGATTTTTCATACGGTTCAGGACATGCAGCAGCATTAATTGATTCTTATTTGGGCAAAGATTGGAGACACACAATAGTTTTTCAGGAAGAAAACGGGTAATTGGTTTTAACTGGCATTGGATCAATACCAGGATTTACGATACTGATACTGGTGTCCTCCAACCCCTCGCCCATCAAAATTTTTTTTGTGAAGAGGGAGGTAACAATTATGTGTTTGGCCATCTTATAAGCCTCCATCTCCCTTGGTTTTAAGTCAGAATATAGCTGAAAATCAGGATTGAGAAAAAGCGGGAGATGAACCACAGGTATTAAAATATGCGAAGGATTGTATCTCGTTCGGAAAATAGGCTGTGAGCCGAATACCAGACTGTCGACCAGCAGAATTGAATTGTCGGGAATAGAACGAATCAAACGTTCGTTCTTCAGTAATTCCTTTTCGGAAGTCAGGGGCTGCAAAGTGTCAAGCTGAATTGTTTCAGCATAAACCTGGTTCTTTCTTAGGTAATCTATTATTTGTTTATTGTAAATATAACCACCGGTAAGAGCGTCAAAATTTCCGGAATATAACAGGTAAATCATATTATTTTCGCATAAATGTCACCCGATTTAAAACCCTGGTATCCGCTAATTATTTCTTCCATTTCCCTTTCGTCCACCCATTTCGGATTATTGTAAACAAATGTTTCCCGAAACGACCAGTTATATCTGTACTTGCCCATCTTTTTAATTAGGTTCAGACACCGGGTTGCCTGGCTCATCGTTGTTGGGAAAAACTCAATCGATAGGGCAGGGAGCGGCGTTGTCAGGCCCAATAATACCTCTTCTTCAAATCCTTCAACATCAATTTTGCAGAAAGCAGGCACACCATATTTTCAATAAGATTATCAAGGGTTAAAACCTGAACTGTTATCTTCCGGTCGAATTTAACCCCTGTCTGAAAACGCGAAATTATCTCCATCCAATTGTCCGATAGCGTACTCAGGGTTGGATGGCGACTCGAAATATTTAAAACAGCAGAGGACAAATGCTTACCAACAGCAATCTGTAAAAGTTCAACGGATGGATTTCTGTCAAACCTTTTCCGCAGAAATTCATAAAGAACAGGCTGTGGTTCAACAGCGATAACCCTGGCTCCCATTTTTTGCCATACCCGGGTTCGGTTACCAG
>JAAUTT010000861.1 GCA_012031335.1 Bacteroidales bacterium
AACGGTAACAAATGCTACCAAACAATATTCCGACGTTGCAAATGTAAACACCGAACCGCCCCGATTATTCTTTATCGCAAACTATGACTAATTTGAGTATTCTAATCTTCGGAGTTATTTACCGCCTTCTGTCAATTTAGCCAATCCCGTCCACCATAAAGCAAGCCAAACATTGTTCCTTTTATCAATAACTATATGCTCCACACTTTGGTTGTAGGGCATATCAGTATTTTCTCGATTGAATAGTTTCCAAGTCCCATCAGCACAAAATTTCGCCAAGCCTCCATTATAGGTTCCTATCCATTTGTTATTAAAATTATCAATTGCAATGTCGACAACCGAATTGCTCGGAAGCTCTGAATTATTGATATGAAAATGATCAATCTTGCTATCCTTAAACCTAAAAAGCCCTCCACCATATTCCTTTCCAATAACATTTCTGTTTAATACCCCAAACCAAAGTTCGCTTGTACGATCGAAACACATGGAGGGAATCCAGTCTGCATTATTAGCACATACTATAATAGTGTCCCAGGTAATATAGTCATATTTCATTATAATACCCTTTTATCAGGTTCGGGCAAATTACTTACATAGAGATTCTTTTGTTCGTCAAGACATATTGAATAAAATATTAGTATTTTGAAAATACACCTCCCAGTTTTCACCGTCAAAAACAATTTAAACCTTTGGTGGAGGCTTCCCATAAATAGCCTCGCTTATCAAGTTTATATTTTGATGACTTATAAGTTTTGTTAAATCTGAAACTATCCACTGTTCACAAGATTGAGCCTTGCGGTTGTAGCTGACGGCAAGTTCCTGATTAAACCAAATCTTTTTATTTGTATCAACTTCTATAAATTTACTGGCCCCCCGGAAGATTCTTTCAGGATTAAGGCTTTGAAGTTTCGAATCCTGAATACCGGCAACAGAGCAACTATCGCCACAACTAAAATATTGAAAAAAACGACACTGTCATTATGCAAAGCTAAATGGGAAATATAATAGTGTGACTTGCTAACATTTTGATTATAATAACTCTCCCAATGCACCCGGAAGTCTTCTTTCAGATCTATCTGAACTTTATTGCAACCAAATAACAAAATCGTTAAGCAAAAGAGGTAACGCATTAGGACTTATTTTTCAATTGAAGGTATTCCTTTACAATATTTTCAAAGGAAGACGAAATTCTTCTATTTTATTGGCCCACCTCTCATTTTCTGTTGACATTTCATCTTCCGGCCTTAAAACAATTCCATAATCTTCGAGTAATTTTGAATATTGTATTGGATAGTGTTCTTTATACAAGGCCCTAAAACCCCAGACAAGTTCTTGAGTTTTTATAAGAGACCTGTCTAATACTAATGCCATGGCTTCAGGGTGACGGTTGCAAAAATCAGATACAGGCTTGAAAATAGCACCTTCCGCAACACACCATGTGCAACTCAAAAAACTTGCCCGATGGGTATAATCATCAAGTATTTTAACCATAGAATCTTTTAATACAGGTTGAATTCCGGATATCAAATACCTCACCTGCCCTTCATATTTCGTATACTCCTTCAAATAGCGACTTTCTTCCTGCACGGTTGAGCAAGAAATGAATATTAGTATGGTTACCAACAACGATTTCATGGGGATATGCATTTTAAAAATAAAAATTATGAAAAAAGCGATGATAGATTAAAAAGATTCTATCATCGCCACATTCATCTATTTAATTACTAATATTTTTCTTATAACTATTTTACTATCTCCCTGTTTCAATTTAGAATAATATATTCCGTCACTAAGAATTGATGTATTAATATCATAAGAATATGTACCTGAATCAAACTGCTTATCATTAATTATTGAATAAACCAATTTTCCATTAACATCGTAAATCAAAAGAGAAACCTTAGAGCCAGCATCCATTTTAAAAGTTATAGTACCCTTATCCCTAATGGGGTTTGGAAAAATGGAATAATAATCTGAGTTGTCCTTCAAAACATTATCAGCTTGTTCTAAAATACTTCCGGATTTTCAAAACCCTCCCTATCCCATATTTTTTATTAAGCAGTTTCTTCATAAAGTTTTTTGTATTTGCAATATCATTTGGAGCAACATACGCACCGTCCTTTGTATAATTATTGTTTTCCCATTCCTTCTTTACAGCACTCATAAGGACTGAATCCCTCATTCCATTAAGACCACAAAACATATAAGAAGTAAACTGTGATTCAAATGTGCCGTCTTCCAATGAAAAAAAGTTTTTCAATAAAAAATGGGTAAGCGTCCTCTGGATGGCCAAAGCAATAATCCATTAATTTTTTACCGTCGCTATTTTCCAAAACTTGATAGGATTGCTTTGTTTAAAATGCTCAGGGACTTTACAACTAGACATCCACTTTTCATAGAGCTCATCAATCTTATAGTTGTCCTTTCTTTTTAATTTCAAGTTTTCTAATAATCCTTTTCAAATTCGTTTAGTTTTACTTTTTGAATTACAGTAAGACCATTTTTCACAGATTCTTCAAATGTAAAACGGCCTTGAGGTGAATTTATCTTTCCTGCCATAGTAGGAGTTGCCAACCTAAAATATCTAATTATTGCCCCATATATCCCGCCACTTAATGCATCTCTTGGATGGAATGTCCTCATAAGTCCCCCTGGTTTACTTTCCCAATCATACCCATGTGGATGATTATTTCCAGGTTTTCTAACTGAGAGATGCTGTGCACCAGATATATCACCATTATTTGACCAAAGTGCTACTACCCCATTTGTTTCATCAGCACCAATACTGGTATAATTTGTGGCACCGGTGTAACGTGGATACGGGTTATTTGACAAATATCCTTCCCAAGTACTCCAAGTATAAGCACTTCCGTAGAAAAGATCTGTGCAGTAAGAAATATTATCAGGACTTAAGCAACCCCAAAACCACCATCCAGTAATGCCTACCTGCCCAACTGCAACAATTTGTATTTATTAGTTGCATTTAATTATTACTAAATGCAAATAAACTGCATGTTGTACATGCGGTTACAGTTGGATTTAATGCTTACATAATAAGACATTATAAACTTTATACTTGTTTTAAATATTAAATTGTTGATGCTGTACGATTATTTGGCAAAGTTAGATTATGATTATATCAAAATTAATGAAGAATATTCTCTCAAATAATTAATTATTTTA
>JAAUTT010000018.1 GCA_012031335.1 Bacteroidales bacterium
TGTTTTACAAAAATATTACGAATACGAGGCTTCCCTTCAAAAAATACCACAGGCTGGAAGCTTGTCCGATCCGGAGTTAACAGCAGGCGTTTTTCTGAGCCCTATGGAACTGGTAACAGGCAATCAGGTTGCGGATATCCGGCTTATGCAGATGTTTCCCTGGTTTGGTGTACTTAAAAATGCTAAAGATGAGATGAGCCTGATGGCCAAAGCCAGATACGAATCGTTTCGGGATGAAAAATTTCAGGTATTATTTGATGTTCAAAAGGTTTGGTACGAATTACATAAGATCGGGAATAACATCAGAATTTCGGAAGAAAATCTGGCAGTGCTCCATACACTTGAAAGACTGACGCTGGTAAGGTATAAAACTGTTTCCACAGTTAACCCTTCTTCAGGAGGTGCCATTAATGCAAGTCCCCAGGCAAACAATCCGGCATCTCCGGCGATGAATAACATGGGTGGTAATCCAGGACCTACTGAAACTACTCAGCCACCGGCCATGCAGGGCAGTTCCATGGGTTCCTCGTCAGGTGTAACCAGTCTGGCCGATTTATACCGCATCCAGGTTGAAATCGGAAATCTCGAAAATAACATTGCCCTGCTTAATAACCAGATAATTACCATAAAGGCAAAGTTTAATGCCTATCTGAACCGACCAGCCAATGCCCCGGTTTTTATTTCGGACACCTTAAAAGCTGATACTGCAGCAATAGTTCAACTTGCAGAAACCGACACTATGTTAACCACCAACCCTATGCTCCGCATGATCGATTATGAGCAGCAATCGCTCGATGCCCGCGAAAGGATGGTGACACGCATGGGCTATCCCATGATAGGGGCCGGAATTAATTATTCCCTCATTAACCGCAATAAGATGTCGGCTTCGGAAATGAACGGCAGAGATATGCTTATGCCCATGGTAACTATTACCCTCCCCATTTACCGGAAAAAATACAAAGCCATGCAAACTGAAACAGCGCTGATGAAGACTGCAAACTCACAAGCCTATAAGGCTGTCTCAAATGGATTGCAAACCCAATATTACGAAGCCATTCAGGCTTACCAGGATGCTGAACGACGCATAAAACTCTTTAAGCATCAGCGCATGCTCACAAAAAAATCGCTTGATATTATGCTGAAAAGTTTTTCGGCCTCCACAGCAGGGGCAGGACTAACGGACATCCTTTCCATTCAACAGCAATTGCTGGATTACGAATTTAAACAAATTGAAGCATTGGCAGATTATAATACCTCCATTGCCTGGATCAGGCGTTTAACGGCTAAAACAGATAATCAGTAAAAAATAAGATTATGAAAAAGATTTTTTCGAATAGATACCTCAGATACACCCTGTTTGTTATCGTGGGACTGTTTTTAGGATGGTTATTCTTTCATTCGCCCCACAAAGCAGAAGAGAAGCACGATCATGCATCGGAAACTTCCAAAGCAACCATCTGGACTTGTTCCATGCACCCCAATATAAGAATGGAAAAGCAGGGAAAGTGCCCCATCTGTGGCATGGATCTTATACCTCTCAGCCAGCATGATACACCTGCCGACCCCGGAGCCATCGTTTTCACTAAGGAGGCTGCCGCACTGGCCAATGTGCTTACTTCGGTGGTAACAAAGCAAAAACCAGTAAAGGAAGTAAGACTATATGGGAAAATACAGGCCGACGAACGCCTGCTGCAAAGTCAGGCAGCACATATACCCGGAAGGATCGAAAAGTTGATGGTTAATTTTACCGGAGAAAGCGTTCGTAAAGGACAAACACTGGCACTCATATATTCTCCTGAATTGATTACTGCCCAGCAGGAGCTGCTGGAAGCTGTTAAAACCAAACAATTGCAGCCCGAAATATACGAAGCCGTAAAAGATAAACTCCGGCAGTGGAAATTATCCGAATCGCAGATTACTTCGATAGAAAATTCGGGAAATGTGCAAAACGAATTCGAAGTGAAATCGAATACTTCCGGAATTGTCACTGCCCGCAGGGTAAACAACGGCGACTATGTTACCCGCGGCAACATTCTGTTTGATATTGCCGATCTCTCTAAAGTATGGGCTTTGTTCGATGCCTACGAAAGTGATCTTCCTTTTTTAAGTAAAGGCAACAAGCTTTCGTTTACGGTACAGGCTATTCCGGGAGAAGAATTTACAGGGAATATCAGCTTTATCGATCCGGTAATCGATCCTCTTACACGGGTATCAAAAGTCAGGGTCGAGATCAATAATCAATCGGGTAAGTTAAAACCCGAAATGTTTGTTACAGGCACGGTAAGTGCCAACCTTGCCGAATACCGCAACGATTTTATTATTCCGCGAACGGCAGTATTGTGGACGGGTAAACGTTCCCTGGTATATGTAAAACAAGCCGACACCGACGAGCCGGTATTCAGTTTGAGAGAAGTGGAACTTGGCCCCATGCTTGGTAATAGTTATGTGATATTGAAAGGACTGGAAGAAGGAGAAGAAATTGTTACCCAGGGCACTTTCAGTGTGGATGCCGCTGCCCAGCTGGAAGGGAAACCGAGTATGATGAACCCTGAAGGATTATCTGCATCTTCAGGTATTGATCATGGACACCATGGTAAAGCAGAAGGAGATGAAACAGAAAACCAGACTAATAATGCATCGCCGGAGAAAATAGTTGTGAACGACAATTTCAAGAAACAACTCAACAAAGTATTTGATCATTATTTGATGTTGAAAGATGCATTTGTACAAAGCAAGCCCGGACCGGTACAGGAAAATTCAAAAAAAGTATGAGGAAAGCCATTTCGGAAGTAAATATGAATCTGGTTACTGGCAAGGCCCATACAATATGGATGGATTTATCGGATAAACTGACACAGGAACTAAAACGTATGGAATCGGCTCCGGGCATTGAGCAGCAACGGAAGGCCTTTGTGGTTTTTAATAATAACTTTTACAAAACCATTAAAACGTTTGGTTTGCAGCAAAGAAAGGTTTATTACCAGTTCTGTCCCATGGCTAACAACGACAAGGGAGCATACTGGCTGAGCAAGACCGAGCCAATTGAGAACCCCTACTATGGCGACGAAATGCTTACCTGTGGAGAAAATAAGGAGACTTTGGAATATTAGCCTTGAAAGATTAAGGTGATAAACTGATGTACGACTATTGCATAGGCAAACACCGAAAGACGGACATTCCAAAAGGAATAGTATGTTTTCGATTAAGGACCTATATCCCATTTTTCCGAAAATGGTATCGGGGTCATAACATCTACCTTTACTGTTATCTCCGATTTGCATAACACAAAAATATCAGTAAATTAGCCTGGATTAAAGGCGCGTAGCCTAAATAGAATTTTGGATTGATTTTACCGCCTGTATCGTTTTCAATGTACCTTTCTGCGAAAGGGAGAAATAGAGAAAGCTCATTGAATTATAACCGCCATCTTTCATACAAAAAGAAAGGAAAAATATAATGATAATAACAGTGAACTAAATAAAGCTAAAGCTGATTAGAACTATAAATAAGTAAACCCATGCTTGAAAAAATAATTGCATTTAGTGTTAAGAATAAACTGATAATCATCCTTTTTACCTTATCCGTTGCAATTTTTGGGTTATACGCCATATTTAAAATACCCGTTGGAGCTGTCCCCGATATTACCAATAATCAGGTTCAGGTTATTACAACCTCAGGAAACCTGTCGACACAGGAAATTGAACAGTTCATCACTGCCCCAGTTGAAATGGAGATGGCGAATCTTCCGGGTGTTCAGGAAATCCGATCCGTTTCCAAGTTCGGCATTTCGGTAGTTACCATTGTATTTCAGGAAAAGCTGGGCACATACCTCCCCCGCCAGCTCATAGCCGAGAAACTTAAAAATGCCTCGGCGAGTATTCCCGAGGGTTATGGTACCCCGGAGATGGGGCCAATCACAACCGGGTTGGGCGAAATTTACCAGTACATTGTAGATGTAAAACCCGAATATGCAGGAAAATATTCGCCCATGGAATTAAGAACTATCCAGGATTGGATAATAAAGCGGAGATTATCGGGCATAAATGGTGTTGTGGAGATTAACAGCTGGGGAGGATATTTAAAACAATACGAGGTAGCCATTAATCCTGCCATCCTTAAAAGTATGGATATAACACTGATGGAGATTTTCGATGCCCTGGAGAATAACAACAGCATTACGGGAGGTTCTTACATCGAAAAAACCAATCAGAGTTATTTTATACGGGGCGATGGGCAGGTAAGGACCTTGGAAGATATCGAAAATATTGTTGTAAAAAATAATGCCGGTACGCCTGTTTTAATGAAAGACATTGCCCGTGTGCAATTTGGCTTTGCAAACCGGTTCGGGGCCATTACCGCCAATGGCAAGGGAGAAACAGTTCTGGGCCAGATCATGATGTTGAAAAATGCCAATTCCAAGGTGGTTATCAACGAAGTAAAAAGCAGGGTAGCCGAGCTTCAAAATAACCTTCCCGAAGGTGTTTTTATCAATCCCATACTCGAAAGAAGTGAACTTATTTCGAAAACCACCACTACAGTAGTCGAAAACCTTATACTGGGAGCCATCATAGTAATGCTGACTGTTATTCTTATCCTGGGACAAATTCGCCCTGCTCTGGTTATTGCATCCATGATTCCCTTAGCCTTGCTTTTTACGATAGGCATGATGTATATTTTCGGAATTGATGCCAACCTGATGAGCCTGGGAGCTTTGGACTTCGGAATAATCATCGATGGGGCTGTTATCATCGTCGAATTCATTGCGATAAAAATGAGCGTGCAAAACAGTGAAATGCCAAACAGCAGTGCCGAAGAACGAAAAACCCTCATGGACAGGGTTTCTTTTGAAGGAGCCTCTGTGATGATGAAATCAGCTATTTTCGGACAGTTAATTATCCTGGTAGTTTTTATTCCGATCTTATCCCTAAGCGGCGTTGAAGGTAAAATGTTTCGGCCTATGGCTTTATCATTTTCCTTTGCTATAATGGGTGCTATGATATTCGGATTAACCTGGTTGCCGGTTGCTTCCTCCCTTTTCTTAAAACCCGGCAGATCAGAAAAAAAGAACCATCTCGGACAAGTTAATGGATCTTGCTTATAAATCGTATTATCCGGTAATAAAATGGTCGTGCGGTCATAAACGGCTGGTACTTGGGGCTTCACTTGCTTCACTGGTTATCACCGGCATATTATTTTCCCGCATGGGAGGAGAGTTTGTTCCCACACTCGATGAAGGCGATTTTGTGATACAACCCGTATTAAAAACGGGTACATCACTTTTCCAAAACGGTAGAAATAACCACTAAAATGGAGAATATCCTTATAAAGGAATTTCCTGACGAGGTGGAACAAATTGTTTCCCGTATTGGCGCTGCCGAAGTGCCGACTGACCCAATGTCGATGGAAGAAATTGATATGATTATCAAGCTTAGGCCCAAAAATACCTGGACAGCCGCCAACAGCAAAGAGGATCTGGCAGAAAAATTCAAGGAGTCCCTTATGGTAATTCCAGGAATAGAATATGAATTTACACAGCCCATCGAAATGCGGTTTAACGAGTTGATAACCGGGGTGAGGTCGGATATTGCCATCAAAATTTTTGGGGAGGATCTGGAATATATCAACCAGAAAGCTATTGAAGTAAAAAATCTCATTGCAGATGTACCGGGAGCAAGCGATATTATTTTGGAGAAAACATCGGGACTACCACAGATAAAAGTTAATTACAACCGCAGCAAAATAGCCTATTACGGAGCAGATATCAATAGCCTGAATACCTATTTGTCGGCCGCTTTCGGAGGCAAAATATCAGGGGTTGTATTTGAAGGTGAGAAACGTTTTGACATGGTTATGCGTTTTGACAATCAAAACCGTACCGATATAGATGATATACTCAGGTTACAGGTGCCTGTTGCCAATGGCGGTCAGGTGCCTTTGTCCGAAATAGCTCAGATAGATTATACCGAAGGTCCGGCAAAAATATCGCGCGATAATACGCACCGCAGGGTGGTGGTAAGTGTGAATGTCCGCAACCGCGACCTCAAATCGGTTATAGAAGATATACAGCAAAAAATAGATAAGCATATTAAACTCGATCCTGGCACATATATCGGATATGGCGGTCAGTTCGAGAATTTAAAAAATGCCACCAACAGGTTAATGCTCACGGTTCCTGTTGCCTTACTGCTTATTTTCATATTTCTGCACTTTGCCTTTAAATCCATTAAAGATGCTATCATGATATTTACCGCTATCCCTTTAGCTGTGGTAGGAGGAGTTCTCTTTCTGTGGATTCGCGGAATGCCCTTCAGCGTTTCGGCGGGAATAGGCTTTATTGCGCTGTTTGGCATTGCTGTGCTGAATGGAATTGTATTGATTGAACATTTAAAAGAATTGCAGCGACAGGGAGTTGATGATATCCGTCAATTAATCCTTACCGGTACCAGGAACCGTTTGCGGCCTGTGATTCTTACGGCAGGAGCGGCCGCAATGGGATTTTTACCAATGGCCATATCAACAGGTGCCGGTGCCGAAGTTCAGCGTCCGCTTGCCACAGTAGTAATTGGCGGACTGGTAACCTCAACCATGCTTACCATGATAGCACTGCCTTTACTTTTCGAAATTTTCTACAATGTAAAAGGGGTAAAACTTTTTTCCTCTGCGTTTTATTCGTTCCAAAACCCTTGTTATTTTACTTCTTATAAATATTTCTTCTATAACACTTACTGGCAGAAATAAAGAACAGAATCGGAAACTGGAGAATGTGACTGCCTTACAAACAACAGGGAAAACACGGCTTCAAAATCTATAAAGGAGAATTTAGCAGCAACAATGCATCCCTCCTATCGAACAGCCAGTCAAACTCTAAGGATATTAATTGCTAAAGTATAATACACGCATGTCGAAAATTGTCATTGTTCAACAAAGAAAATATCATGAAATTAAATGCCGTCATCCTTATATTGTTATCCGGCCTCATCCACTTTTCGTGTAAAAGCAAAACGGAAGAAGCTGTTAATAACGAAAATGAATTTGTTGAGATAACCAAAGCACAGTTCCAATCCGAAAATATGCAATTTACAGAGGTTAAAACCACGCTTTTCGAAGAATCGGTGCATTTTACCGGAAACATTTCGGCAGCGGCCAATGGCATTGCACGAATAGGACTGCCCTTACCAGGGATTATTTCGAAAATACACTGTAAACCTTCTCAAGTGATTAAAAAAGGAGTGCTTCTGTTCGAAGTGTCGGGCAACGAATTTATTGATATCCAGAAAGATTATGCGGAGTCGAGTGCCATTCTCAAAAGGTTGAAAAGTGAGTATGAAAGAATCAGGGAATTGCATAACGAAAACATCAGATCTCAAAAGGAGTATATCTCGGCCGAGAGTGAATTTTTTGCTGAACGGGCCAAAAACCATGCATTAAGAGTTAAACTCGAAAATGTAGGTGCCGACGTTCGCTTGATAGAAACAGGAACAATTTTCCCATCCTATGTGGTAGTATCTCCAATCCAGGGTAATGTTTCGGTTATCAATGCCATGCTGGGTCAGTTTATTGAACCCAACCAGTATATTACTGAAATAATCGATGCTGGTACTTACCAGTTACAACTTTCGGTATTTGGGAAAGATATCAGTAAAATTTCGGTTGGTCAGCCACTCAATTATTATGTTGATGGAAATAAATCAGAAATATTTACGGCAAAAATAAGTTCGAAGGGCAGCAATATAGCGCATGAAACCAAAACAATTACCTGCTATGCCCAGATCAAGGATTCGGATAAAGCCAGGTTAATCAACAATCAGTATGCCGAGGGCGATATTATCATTTCGGCCGACACAGCTGTTTCGCTTCCTCTTACAGCTATTATGGAATCGGCCAATGAAACCTATATGCTGATACTCGAAAAAGAAACAACCGATCGTTATTATTTCAGAAGAACCAAGATTAATACAGGCCGAAAAAACGAAAAACATGTTGAGCTGAAGGACACAATTGCTCCCACAGCCCGAATAGCCGACGGGGTGTATAATATCCGGACGGAGTAAGGAGAAATAAACGAATTAATTCAGTACTTCTGATTTGACCCATACCTTTGGAAAGATTGCTTCGGTCAATGTAAATGCACCCAAATTACTGATAATTCATAACCCATGCAGGGTTCATTATAACTCATTCCCGGATTTTGTCCGAATTATATAACTAATAACCATTTTTGTGTAAGCAATCCTACCCTACCATACCTTACCTTTGGTTCCATATCTATAAAAGCATTTGAGTAAATTACAGCGTTTGGCTCAGGAAAACATTCATCAAACCGCATCTGTTGAACTCAAAATTTTATCTGAAATTCTGCACTTCCTCTTTTAAGCTGATTCCCTGAATAGCTGATAGTTTTATCATTTTTCACTTTAAATAAATTATAATTAAGCCTATGTTGATAGCAAAGAAATTAGGCATCTGGATGGATTATTCCAATGCCCGTTTGATAGAGTTTACCAATTTTTCGTTTACAAGCAACATTATCAAGAGCAGCTTTACACACGACGAAAAAGACAAAAAAGTCTTGAGAAAAGCGAAAACCTGATGCACAATAAGGAACAACATCAGCATTCGGAATACTTTAAAAGGATAGCAGGGAAAATTCAAAATTTCACCGACATTTTGCTTTTTGGTCCTACCGATGCCAAGACAGAATTATATAACATTTTAAAAAAGGATCATCGCTTTTCAAGTATACATTTAGAAGTAAAACCGACGGATAATATGACTGACAATCAGCAGGAAATATTCGTCAGAGCCCATTTTACCAAATAGTTAGACATTAAGTTTGTTATTGTTTCACAATCAAATTAATCATCCATATTATGAACTCAGGAAAAATATTGTTGGGAGTTTTGGCAGGTGTAGCAGCAGGTGCTGTTTTGGGAGTATTACTTGCCCCGGACAAAGGTTCGGATACCCGAAAGAAAATTGCCCGTAAGGGTGGAGATTATACAGATTCTTTAAAGAACAAATTCAACGATTTGTTAGACACGGTTTATGAGCATTTTGACAAGGCTAAAGGAGAGTTTTCCGATCGTAACGTGCAGGAAAAATCGCCTTTCAAGGAAGCGTAAGAATTATATCACGAAAATTCCGACCGGGAGCCGGTGTGGATAAAGGTTGAATACCTGATCCTGATTTAAATCAAGTACATGTTTAGGCAAATAAAACAATCCAAACAATAAAAATGATGGAAAAAATGGCTATCATGAACAACATTCAAACACCGATAAATGACTTTTCACCATGTGCCGGGTTTCCGGCGTTATTGGCAAAGTTTAGGAACAATCACTCCTGGAAAGAAATTGAACTTAAATCGGTAATCCTTCTAAAAAGTCCTGCAAAGAACATTTTGCTAACTGCTTTGAATCAAGGTTGTGAGGTTACTTCGTTTCATCAAAGCAACACAATTAGTTTTAACATAATAGAAGGCTGCTTAAAATTTAAATCTTCTAAAAATGCAGTAACCCTAAATTCTGGTGAATTACTTGAATTGAACGGAAAAATCAGCTATAAGCTAACTGCAAGCGAAAACACAGTTTTTGTGACAACCATCAGCAGGGATCCTTTCAGAACAATGGTGAATTAACCTGTGTAAATTATGAATAACATGGACGATCATACAACAATATTTGAATCTCTTATTGAAAAAACGGCCGATTATAGCAAAGTAAGCTATCAAATGATGAAGCTGACTGCACTCGATAAAGTTTCGGAAACAGTATCGTCGCTTGTCCCCAAAATAGTCGTTTTTGCATTAGCATCCTCTTTCCTGCTTTTCTTCAATTTGGGATTAGCTTTCTGGATAGGCTTAATGATGGGCTCTACTTTTCATGGTTTTTTTATTGTTGCTGCTTTTTATGCTTTTGCAGGTATAGTGTTTCGGGTATTTATGTATAACTGGTTAAAAAATGTAATAGGAAACCATATAATTAAAACGGTTCTAAAATAAACAATATGGAAACAATCACTAATAGAGCCGAATTAAAAAATGCTGTTCGCTTGCTGGAGATCGAACAAGGAATAAAGGGCCGGGAATTAAAAGAACAGTTTCAAAAGGCTTACGACAGCTTAAAACCTGTAAGTATATTTAAAAGCATAACGAAGGATGTCGTTTCCTCGCCGAACCTCATCGGTAATATCCTGGCAACAACCATAAGCCTGACAACAGGGTTTTACACCAACAAAATAATTGTTGGCACGTCGGCCGGTATTATGCGAAAATTACTTGGTTCGGTTGTCCAATCAGGCGTTACGGCTTTTATAGCACGTCACCCGGAAGCACTAACCTCTGCCGGTAAGTTTATTTCGCAATTAATTACATCAAGGAAAAAGAGAGATCCGCTTACCATGCAAACATAAATGTAAGGACTTCATGCAAGACATTGATTATAAAATTCCATTTTCTGTGAGGGTGCCCATTTTCCTGGTTGGTTTATACGCACTTATATCCATGTTATATATTGCCCAGGAAATCATCCTGCCAATAATATTCTCGGTTATACTCGCCATTTTACTTCAACCGCTTGTGGATTTCTTTGTACGGATAAAAATAAACCGGTTAATAGCCATTGTTTTAACTTTGGTTCTAACTTTTATTGTTTTTGCGGGCATTGGACTTCTTCTGTTTACCCAGGTAAATGAATTCGGCGAATCGTGGCCTGTTTTAGTCGATAAGTTTACGGAAATGTTAAACCAGTCCATTACCTGGCTGGCAGGTTATCTGGACATTAAGCCGGCAAAGATTCACCAATGGATTACAGACTCAAAAACCGATATACTTAATTCGAGCAGTGCAGCCATTGGGCAGATGCTTATGTCGTTTGGAAACGGCCTATTGATATTGTTGCTCGTTCCTGTCTATATTTTTATGCTTTTTATATTACAAACCACTGATCCTCGATTTTATTAAGCGGCTTTTTGGTAAAACACATCAGGTTAAGGTGAGCCAAATTGTTACCCAAACAAAAAAAGTTATTCAGAATTATCTGGTGGGTCTGGTTATAGAAGCCTTTATTATTGCCATTTTATACATAGCTGCACTTATGATCCTTGGCGTTAAATTCGCTATACTACTGGGAATTGTAGGCGCTATCCTGAATGTTATCCCATATATAGGAGGCCTGGTTGGGGTAGCCTTACCCATGATTGTTGCCATCGCTACCAAAGAATCGGGATGGTACGCTATTTATGTTTTGATAATATTTTATATCATTCAGCTTATCGACAACAACTATATTGTTCCCAAGGTAGTTGCCTCAAAGGTTAAGATCAACGCACTCTTTTCTATAATCGTTGTAATTGCAGGAAATGCTTTGTGGGGTATTTCAGGAATGTTTCTTTCCATACCCTTGCTTGCTATCATCAAACTTATTTGTGACCAGGTGGAACCGTTAAAACCCTGGGGCTTTTTATTGGGCGATACCATGCCCCGGTTAACAATCAAACCCATTTTTAAAAAAATAAAAGATATATGATATATGTTAAAAAGGAAGGTGTACTGCTTGAAAAAACAAACCTTGAATTCGAAAACGATGGAGTTTTGAATCCCGCTGCCATCAGGGAAGGAGACAGTGTACACATGTTTTACAGGGCTGTGGAAAAAGGAAACCGTTCCAGTATAGGTTATTGCAGACTGGATGGCCCTTTAACAGTAGTCGAAAGATGGGATAAACCTTTCATCATTCCCGAATACGATTATGAATCGCAAGGTGTGGAAGACGCCCGGATCACCAAAATTGGCGATACTTACTACCTTACCTATACCGGTTACGACGGGATCAATGCCCGCGGTGCACTAGCCACATCAAAAGGATTTAAAAAAATTCACAAAGCATGGCGTTATTGTTCCGCCTATCACCTATGCCGAATTTGTTTTCCGTGCAGAAACTGCCGGACAGGTAAACGAAAATTATTACCGCAACCATAAGTTTTATTATCAGGATGCCGACCCGGATAAAAAAATTATGCTGTGGGGATAAAAAACGTTATTTTTCTTTCCCAGAAAAATTAATGGTAACCTGGTTTTCCTTCACCGTATCAGGCCTGGTATTCAGCTTGTATCGGTAACTTCCATGGAAACGCTTACAAAAGAATTCTGGGATCAGTATTTTCTGAACCTGCAGGATCAAATAGTGCTGGATCCGTTGCATCAACATGAGTCGAGCTATATTGGCAGTGGCTGTCCTCCGATAGAAACCAAACATGGCTGGTTACTGATTTACCATGGTGTGGAAGAAACAAAGCAAGGACTTGTGTATTCGGCATGCGCTGCACTGCTGGATTTGAACAATCCGCTGAAAGAACTTTCACGTTTGCCATATCCCTTGTTCGCCCCCGAATACGAGTGGGAGCTCACCGGTGAAGTAAATAATGTTGTTTTCCCAACCGGAACAGCTGTGTTTGGTAGCACCCTTTTTATTTATTATGGTGCAGCCGACAGTCAGATTGCCTGTGCCTCGGTTAATCTGCCTGCACTGGTAGATGAATTGTTAACTTATAGAAAATAAAAATGAAAGATATAACGATGGCTTTTAAAAATTGACAACATCTTGAATAAGCATGAATTATTTGACATTGATAATTTCATCGGTCCGAATAAAGAGCCCGATTACCATAGTAAAGAACCGGATACCGCTAACCCTGAAAATACTGCAGAGGTCCTTTTTTTAACCTCGTATCCACCCAGAGAGTGCGGTATTGCAACGTATTCACAGGATTTAATCCGGGCGCTGAATAATAAATTCGATCATTCCTTTACATTGAGGGTATGCGCCCTTGAAAACGGCGATTCCAAATTCAATTATCCTGAGGAAGTAAAATATACATTCAATACAACTTCAGCACCGGACTATGCTAAATTAGCCTGTATTATCAACAACGACAGCCAGATAAAATTGGTGCTGATTCAGCATGAATTCGGATTCTTTGCCAAACAGGAACAAAGTTTTCAGCAATTTATATATGAGCTTTCGAAACCGGTAGTCATTGTTTTTCATACCGTTCTGCCAAATCCCGACCAGGCTCTTAGAACAAAGGTACGCAACATTGCTGCTTTCTGTAAATCCTTCATTGTTATGACCAGGAATTCGGCCAATATCCTTATGAAGGATTACGGTGTGCCATTGGAAAACATATCGGTTATCGCCCATGGTACCCATCTGGTGCCGCATTTAGGGAAGAATTTTTTGAAATTAAAATATAAACTGAAGGATAGAAAAGTGCTTACTACTTTCGGTTTGCTAAGTTCGGGGAAAAGTATTGAAACAACCATCGATGCCTTGCCAGCTATTGTTAAGCAATGCCCGGAGGTTATTTTCCTTGTGATTGGAAAAACCCATCCTGAAGTTGTAAAATCCGAAGGCGAAAAATATCGCCATAGCCTGGAAGCCAAAGTAAAACTCTTTCATCTGGAGAACCATGTAAAATTCATAAACAACTATCTGGCACTGCCAGATTTACTGGAATATCTTCAGCTTACCGATATTTACCTCTTCACCACCAACGATCCCAATCAGGCAGTAAGCGGAACGTTTGCCTACGCCATGAGTTGTGCCTGCCCTATTATCTCTACACCCATTCCCCATGCAAAGGAAGAACTAACGAGTGATAAAGGAATCATTATCGATTTCAGGAATTCGCATCAGCTGGCAAACGCTGTAATAAAACTGATTATGGACGAACCCTTACGGAAGAATATCAGTTCAAACACCTTGCAGAAAATAGTTGCCACAGCCTGGGAAAACTCGGCTATTGCACATGCGATGCTCTTTGATAACGTGCTCGGCAAAAAATTTGAGATTCGGTATAATATGCCTGTTGTTTCCCTGGACCATATGAAAAGAATGACCACTGAAACAGGTATCATTCAATTTTCGAAAGTCAATCAACCCGATATAAGCACAGGCTATACACTGGATGATAATGCCAGAGCGCTTATAGCAAGCTGTATGTATTTCAGGTTAAATGGGGACTTCGAAACTATAGGCGAGATAAGCAAATATCTGCGCTTTCTAGCCCATTGCCAGCAACCAGCCGGAAACTTCCTCAATTATGTGGATAAGGACCTGAAGTTTACTGATCAAAATGGGGAAACTAATCTCGAGGACTCCAACGGTCGTGCTTTGTGGGCTTTGGGTTATCTTCTATCCCTGAAAGATGAATTGCCTGTTGACATGATAAATGAAGCAGAAAGAATTATTTGCAATTTTCTCGAATGCTTGCCAACGGTTCATTCCACCCGGGCGATGGCCTTTTCTATCAAAGGTTTATATTATTACCAGCAAACAAAAAAATCTCCCAAAATATTAAATCTCATCTCCACTTTTGCCAACCGGCTTGTTCAAATGTATAAACACGAATCGGATACCAGCTGGAACTGGTTTGAGAGTTATCTTACCTATGCCAACAGCATTCTGCCCGAGGCCATGTTATATGCATGGGAATTAACAGGTAATGTAATTTACAGGGATATTGCCGTGGCATCGTTCGATTTTCTGTTATCTCAAACATTTAACGAAAACGGTATTGAAGTCATTTCCAATAAAAAGTGGTTAAAAAAAGGCGAAGAAGCCGGCAGGCATGGCGAACAACCCATTGATGTAGCATACACAGTTATGACCCTGGGTAAATTCTACGATATTTTAAAAGTTGAATCTTACTACGATAAAATGGTGATCGCATTCAATTGGTTTCTGGGTAAAAACAGGCAACATCAGATTATTTACAACCCGTGTACAGGCGGCTGTTACGACGGACTTGAAGAAACGCATGTAAATTTGAACCAGGGAGCCGAATCAACAGTAAGCTACCTGATGGCGAGGATGACGATGGATAAATACATTAAACCAGAAAATGTATTGTCACAACAACCGATGGTACTGATTTCAAAGTTATCACTGAAGCAGGTGGAAATTACAGCAACTACAAATCCTTCACCGGCATTTAATGCATACTACTTTGTTACAAATTCTTATGGAATAACAAAAAAAGAATTGGAATACCCGGAAATATCCGAATGATGTAACTTATTCCCGGAGCTGTGTAACACATTTCAACAATTAAATCATCAATTTTATAGGGATATGGAAATCAATCCACAATTCCATTTTTTACAGATGAAATATCCATGATCCGAAGATACCGCCAAAAGCGTTAAACCAAAACATCATGGCTTCCTGCCCGACGGCAAGAAGGTTCGATACGATCTTTATAATTAAAATTTTGTACCTATGAAAAACAATGAAGAATTGCAAAGAGATGTTCAGGATGCCATTAAATGGGAACCACTGTTAAAAGCCGCTGAAATTGGTGTAACTGCCAAAGATGGTGTTGTAACTTTAACAGGAACAGTGAATAGTTATTTAAAAAAATCGGAAGCTGAAGAAGCAGCAAAAAATGTTTCAGGGGTAAAAGCAGTTGTCGAAAAAATAGAGATCAATTTTGGAAATATGATTGCCACTGACGACAACAAATTGCTTCAGCTATTTAAATGCTTTAAATGGA
>JAAUTT010000862.1 GCA_012031335.1 Bacteroidales bacterium
GACCGGCCTAATCCACTTGGTGGGTTAAAAATAGAAGGTCCCCTGGTTGAAAAAGGATTTTTTTTCTTTGTAAGCCAGTACCCCATACCTTATATCCACAGCTTAACTGTTGGTGAACTGGCTCTTTATCTGAATGAAGAAAAACTTCTATCGGGAAAGAAAAAATGCAAGCTTAAAGTAATAGAAATGAAAGGATGGAAAAGATCCATGAACTTTGAATCAACCGGCTTGCCCTGGGTACCTTCCTCACCTCACATACCACATCCGCACTCTTCGTTTTTCTATCCTGCAACAGGAATTCTGGGAGAACTTTATGTGATGAATATCGGAGTTGGCTATACCCTACCCTTTCAGCTCACAGCGGCTACCTGGGTATATGCGGATAGCCTTGCTAATGCACTAAACCGGCTAAGTCTTCCGGGACTGTTATTCCGCCCGGTCCATTATAAACCATATTACAGCACATCTAAAGGTGAAATGGTACATGGTATCCAGATTCATATTACTGACTACGAAAAAACATCGCTTTCATTAGTCCAGTTTTATATACTTCAGGAATGTTTTAAACTATGGCCTCAAAAAAATGTTTTTGAACTATGCGAAAAATCAAGAATTGGAATGTTCGACAAAGTTTGTGGAACAGATAAAGTTAGAAAGGAATTTCAAAAACTTTCAGGTGAGCAGTATCTACAATCTCTGGATGAATTCAACAGAAAGTTTTAAACAAAAGGTAAAAAAATATTATTTATACCACTGATCTAATTTTTGGAATTAATTTACTGAATTCCAACGTACTTTTTTTTAAAATTAAATTATGTAAAAACGATATCTCCAAAAAATTCCGGAAGATGAAAGTTTGGTTTGGCAAAGTCAATTGGTCTCCAGGAAATATAATGGGGGTTCGAAAGTTCGTCACCACATTTGTAGAAATTTGCCTTAGCTGTTAATCCACTCAAATCCGAAATCTGGTGACGAAAAAAAGCACTTAAAGGAATTATAAGGGTGAGTGTCCAGGTAAAATCACCTTCTTGAAAATCAATTGCATTCTTTCCTAAACTGGAGAATCGCTGAATCTTTTCAGTTATTTCTAGGCCAGCTCTTTCTCTACCGGTTTTACCAAACCCAAAACCAACAAGTGTAGTTCCAATACAATTAAATTCAAGATTCATAATACGAACCGTCCTTAACCGGAGAAATAAAAAACTCCACACACGAATCAGTCCATACATTTTCGTTATCCTTCAAATATTTAGCTCTCACCGATTTCTCCCGCACAACATATTGCAGATATATATCCGATCCTGAGTGAGCTATACAAAAATTAACTCGGGGTTTATAAGGAAAATCCTGCCAGTTTACTTTATCAATTAAAATGTGAGTCCTTTTCTTTTTCAAAAAATGTTACTGCTTTTTCAAGACTCCCATCCATTAAGTCATTTCTATTTACTTGAAGCATAATGAGAACTTTTAAGACGTGCAATATCATTTACAATACTTTTCATTGCGCTATACTGTTCCTCCATACTGAACAGGAGCTTTAGCTGAGCTTTTTGTTCGCTGCAGATTATGCATCGGGTACTTTATTTTATAATATGTGTCACCATTTATAAAATCGGCTATAAACCTGACAGCCTGCATGTAAGCAAACAGCTTTGCGCTAAAAGGCAATATTTCAATTTCTTCTTTTGTAAGAAAAGAAGCACCTCCGGTTACAAAACCTTCCGCATATCCCCTGTATAAATTAATATCGAGCGTAACCTTGCTAAGGTCCATATCATCTTCATCACCCGAATTAGCTCCTGTACGGATGGCATCTCCAAAATCCGACGAAACATACCCCGACATCACTGTGTCAAGGTCTATTACACATAATATGTCATTCAGGTCATCAAAAAGAATGTTATTAATTTTGGTATCGCAATGTGTAATTCGCCGGGGCAATTTACCTTCACGTCCAAGTCTTTGAACAAGGCACATTTCTTCGGCCCTTTCCTCAACTTGTTTCACTTCAAGGGCAACTGAATCCAGGCGTCCGGCTTTGTTATCCCTAACCGCTTCCCTAAATTGCTGCAATCGCCATTCCATATTATGAAAGTCTTTAATAGTCTCAAACAATGGTTCCCCAGGAATATCGGAGAGCATTGCACTAAACTCTCCAAAAGCAATTCCGGCTTTATAGGCAAGTATTGGTGAGGAAAGTTTATCATAACTATGACTATCTTTGATAAAAATCATCATCCTCCAGTAATTACCTTCCTCGTCAAGTACATACCAATTATTGTCCAGTGTTGGAATCATAGTAACTACTCGTCTTTCAATATCTTTTACCCCACTATTAATCAATTTTTCCCGAATATGATTGGTTACTCTGACTATATTATTCTGTAATTCGGGTACATGCCTAAAAACATGGTGATTTATTTTTTGTAGAATATAGTCCGATTTATCCCTCTCTTTAGTCTTAATAATAAAAGTATCGTTAATATTTCCTGTCGAAACTATCTTAAACTCTTCAAAAGTTCCTTCTATACTGAAATTGCTAAATAACTTTTCAATTGCATTTTTAGTCATAATGTAGTTGTTGAAATGATGGTCAATGGCGAATATAGAGCTTTATTGGAAAATACCTACAGAAAAAAGCGCATTATATTTAAAATATGATGGAGAACATAAATTGAATTTGATATTTTTGCTGTTCACAATTAAAAACACTTGAAAAATCAACAAAAAGCTTATTCCTATGCAATCGCTACTATACTCTGCTGGTCAACAGTAGCGGTAGCCTTTAAAATAGGTCTACAGTCCTTATCCATACTGCAGTTGCTTGCTTACTCCTGCTATACAGCAATAGTAATTTTATTTTTAATTACTAATTAAAAGAAAATTACCTGAGATTCTACTCCTTGAAAAAGCTTTTATATTCAAAAGTGCGTTGTTAGGATTTCTTAATCCGCTACTCTATTATCTGGTACTTTTCAAAGCTTATTCTCTTTTGCCAGCTCAGATTGCACAACCACTTAATTATACCTGGCCACTTATTCTGGTAATATTATCTATCATTTTCTTAAGCAAAAATATCCGCTCAGGCAATTTTGGGAATAATTATAAGCTTTACAGGAGTTTTGGTAATTTTCATTCCAGGGCAAATTCAGTTTTTCGGAAATTAAAAGTCCG
>JAAUTT010000863.1 GCA_012031335.1 Bacteroidales bacterium
TATACCGGAAGTTAAGCAAGTATGCGGGTTAGCTCCCGAAATGAGCTTATTCAATCAATGCGTTTAAAAAGGGCCATGCAACTACTGGACGAATCGGCTTTCACCATTAGCGAAATCGGATATAAGGTAGGTTTTAACGATCCTAAATACTTTAGCAAGTGTTTTTATAAAGCTTACGGCATATTGCCAAGTCAATATCAGGCTAAAGTAAAAAATCAAAAACTCGAAGTCGAATCTTAAGAATATATTAACGCATTGTTTCGCCTGCATAAAATGTAAATTTTATCGACAAAATATGTAATTTTTGTCCTCCCTCTGTAATTTTTATCTACCAGTTTTAAAATAAAAATCCTCCCAGGTTTGGTGTTTTCGGGCATAATTTGGTATCGAAAAATTAATAACAAACCTATGAAAAATTTATTTTTAGCTTTTGTATTCCTTATCGTTTATTTTACTAACGGACAAGCACAGACCAATCTTTCGGGAACTGTTACCGAAAAAGCAAATGGATCTGCAATTGCCGGTGTTAGTATAATTATAAAAGGAACAACAATTGGAACAATTAGTAATGGAGATGGAAAATTCGCACTTAACTCCGATAAAGAGAGTGGTACAATAGTATTTTCTTTTTTAGGGTTCAAATCCCAGGAGGTAGAGTTTTCCGGATCATCTTCCTTTAATATCCAATTGGAGGAGGATAATGTTACACTTGAAGCTGTAACCGTGATTGGATATGGTGAAGTTAAGAAGAAGAACCTTTCAACAGCTGTTTCTTCGCTCGACAACATCACCGAAATGAAAAGCCGGCCAACAGGTATAACAGGCATGATTCAGGGTAACATAGCGGGTGTAACTGTTATGAATACAGGAGGCGATCCGGGAGCGACCCCAAAAATGATTATCAGGGGTTTAGGATCACCAAACGATGCTCCTCTATGGGTAGTGGATGGCGTACCGGGAGCTCCAGTTAATACGGAAGATATTGAAAGCCTTACCGTACTAAAAGATGCTGCCTCAGCCGCTATTTACGGCGCCAATGTAGGATCGGGCGGTGTTATTATGGTGACTACCAAAAAAGCCAAAAGCTGGCAAAATCAGCGTGGATGCCAACTTTATACAGGATTTCAGAGTGCATGGAAACTCCCAGAAGCACTAAACGCTAAAGAACTGGCCGATGTAAAGAACCTTGCTGCAGATAATGCGGGAACATCAAGAAATCCTGCCTTTGATGCTACCCAGAATCCATGGGGAATGGTTACTCGCACAAATTGGATCGACGAGATTTTCCGTACTGGAAAAATTAACCGCTATGCCTTATCTGTTTCTGGTGGCTCCGAAACCTTAAAGGCTTTGGCTTCATTCGAAGCAACAAACAACGAAGGGATACTTCTTAATACATTTACCAAAAGTTATAGTGGTAAGTTAAATGTCGATTATAAATTATCCAAAAACATAACCATTTCGGAATGGATACAGGCCGGAACAAGCCGGGGGTATTCCAACGATACCGAAAGCGGGTATACCGGAGCTGTAATCAGCGCAATATATATGCCTCCTTCTGCAACCATTTATGATGATGCAGGCAATTTTGGCGGTGTTGTGCCTATGGATCAGATTAAATTTGCCGGTTCGTATGGCGATATTGTCAATCCTGTTGCCACACTGTTGCGTAAAGATGTTTACAATCCATATTCATGGATTCATTCAACTTCAAAACTCGACTTTAAATTTTTTTAAGTATTTAACTTATACATCTGCTTATACTTTTGGTGCGAATCAGTACCTATATCAGGAGTTTACTCCAAAACGTCCCGAACCTGGTAAGCCCAATAATGAAAATAACCGTTATCAGGAATCGACCAATGCATTTAACTGGTTGTGGGAAAATACCCTCTCTTTTAATAAAAGCTTTGGTAAGCATAATGTGACTTTGTTGGGAGGATATAGTGCCTCGTACCGCAAAAACAAAGGATTTGGGCTCAGAGTTTATGGCTTTAACAGTGAAGATGAGTTTGCGAGAAATATCGTTAATGGAAATGACTGGAATAAAAGTAAACCTTGGGAAGATGTATCGGAGATTGCTTATACTTCTTATTTTTCGAGGTTTTCCTATGCATTTGCCGACAGATATTTTGTTACGGCCAGTATACGCCGCGACGCTACTTCAAAATTGTACAAGGAAAATAACAGTGGTGTTTTTCCGGCAGTTTCTGCTGCTTGGAAAATTTCTTCCGAACCATTTTTTAATGCCTTAAACCTTAGCTTTATAGATATGTTTAAACTTAGAGCAAGCTGGGGGCAAATCGGGAATGTAAATTCTGTACCAAATTATTCATCTGTAGTAAAACTGGTTTCACAGCGCGAAACAATGCTTGGAAATCCTGCTTTACGTAATTCAGGCTTAGGATTGGAAACTATTCCAAATCTTGATCTGACATGGGAAACATCGGAGCAAACCGATTTTGGCGCCGACTTCGATCTTTTCAATGGAAAAGTATCGGTTACTACCGATTATTATATCAAATACACTAAAAATCTCATAGATAAAATCCCTATCGCTTCTACTGCGGGTGTTATGGTTTCGCCTTACGGAAATATTGGTAAAGTTAAAAACCAGGGTTTTGAATTTTCGGCATCCTACAACGGGAATATCGGCGAACTGAATTATAAAGTAGGCGGAAACTTCTCGACCCTTAACAGTGAAGTGCAGGATCTGGGATCAAGAACTTTGTATCCTAACGACATTAAAGTGAGAGGGGTACTTAGTCCTATTTACTCATCGGTAGGTCAACCCTGGTATTCATATTATTTGATTAAAAGCGATGGCATATTCCAAACCGATGCTGAAGCAAATGAGCATGTGGATAAAACCGGAAAGCGGATACAGCCAAATGCCAAAGCCGGCGATTTGAAATTTATCGACAAAAATGGCGATGGTATAATTAACGATAACGACAGGGAATTTATGGGAAATGCCATGCCTAATGTTACTTTTGGCTTCAACGCTTATATCAGCTACAGAGGACTTGATTTTTCAGTTCTTTTCCAGGGTATAAGCGGGGCTAAAATATTCAATGCTTTTAAAAGCACAACATTAACGGCATCGGAACAAGGATATAATATGTCGAAAGATATTCTTGGAGCCTGGTCTTCAAGCAAATACTGGCTCTTCG
>JAAUTT010000864.1 GCA_012031335.1 Bacteroidales bacterium
AACTCTGTTAAGGAGGTCGCAAAAATATTCAAAACTCATCCCGCTACCATTTATCGATTTCTTACGAAATAGAATTTGATAAATTCACGCTAACGTACACTAACTTCCGTTTCGTGAGCCGACCCCACATAGAAATAAGGGTAACGGCAACATGGCACTTTTAGGCGAACTAAAGCCCAACCAGATGTTCAGCTTTGATACCATCAGTAATAACAGCCACACTGTAAACGGTGATATTTATAAATATATAGCCTGGAAAGACGGGCGTCTGGTGTTCCGGAATGAACCACTGGCCGATGTGGTGAAGAAAATAAGTCAGATTTACAATGTGGATATCGAACTGCAGGGGAAAGAACTGCAGAACTACCGGTACCGGGCAACATTTGAGGAAGAGTCGCTGTTCGAAATTCTGAAACTGTTAAAACTTTCCTCGCCTATTCAGTATCGGGAGGTAAAGCGGGAGATTATGCCTAATGGTACTTTCACCAAACGAAAAATTATTATATTCCCATTAAAAAAGTAAAATCAGGAATAACTACTCAATTACTAATTTAAAAATTACACTATGAACAGCACTTAAGATCTCTCACAAACAAGAGGAGGAAAAGTGTCCCCACACCTTCCCTCCCGATTAGTGGTAAAAAAAACACCTTAACTATCAGTATTTTATTAACCTTCTAACTATGCAAAAGTATGGAAAAAATCCATTATTTCCCCTGGCTGTTTAAGCCAAAAAACTTCATTTCATAAATTTCTACTGACTATGAAACTTGTTGCTCTGACACTTCTGATTGGCACCATGAATTCATTCGCCCTGAGTTCGTATTCGCAATCAGCAATCGTAAATATCGACCTGAAAAATGCTTCTATTGAACAGGTATTAAACGAAATAGAAAAAACAGCGAGTTCTTTTTTCTATTTAACCAAAAATTGGTCGACGTAGTAAAAAAGTCGACATCAGCGCTAAAAATGCTTCCATCAGCGAAATCCTTTCGAGTTTGTTCGAGGGTGAAGATGTTGGATATTTTGTATATGACCGCCAGATTATACTGACTCCGAAAAATGCAGTACCCGGTATCGTTCCTTATGCGCAACAAAACCGGGTTACCGGTACGGTTAAGGATGCCCTTACGGGAGAGCCGCTGCCTGGTGTGAATGTCATCATAGAAGGGTCTACCCAGGGTGTAGTTACCGATATGGACGGCAAGTTCAGCATAGACCTGCCGTCGAACAATGTAACACTGGTATTCTCTTATATTGGCTATATAAACGAAAAAGTGGTATATACCGGCCAGAGTACCATCGACATTGGACTTACAACCGATGTAAAGAACCTCGAGGAGGTGGTAGTGGTAGGTTACGGTACGCTCCAGAAGAAAGACCTTACCAGTTCGGTTACCACTGTTCGCAGTGAGGATCTGCTGCAGGGTTCGTTCAACAGTCCCCTTCAAATGGTGGAAGGTAAAATTGCAGGGGTTACTATTTCCAACCCGGCGGCTGCCGACCCCAACCGGAATACTGATATCCAGGTACGCGGAGCATCATCAATTGATGCAGGCGTTGGCCCCCTTATAATTGTTGATGGTATGCCCGGTGGTGATCTCCGGAATATTCCACAACAGGATATCGAATCGATTACTGTTTTGAAAGACGGGTCGTCGGCTGCCATTTACGGATCGCGTGCGGCCAATGGTGTTATCCTTATCCAGACCAAAAAGGCCGGTCGGGCAAAGTTACTGTGAACTACGACAGTTTTATCGATCACGATGCCGTAGCTGCCAAACCTGAAATCCTTTCGGCCGAAGAATTCCTGGCAACAACCGCGATACCGATCGTGGAGCCCGCACCAACTGGTACGACGAGCTTATCCGCAAGGATAACTTTGGTCAGAACCATTTTCTGGCAGTATCAGGGGGTAACGAGAATACCATCTTCCGTTTATCGGGTAATTACAGAGAGAAAACTGCTATCGACATTGCATCGGAACGCAAGGAAACAGGTATACGTGGTAACTTCCAGCAAAAAGCCCTCAATGGATTACTTGAATTTGGCGGAAACATTTCGTACAAAACAGCCAAAGAAGAATATACCAATTACGGTGTTTTTCAACAGGCTGTGAAACTTAATCCTACCTTACCTATCTGGGATCCAAACGACCCCACCCAATATGCCATGATCTTCGGCTACGATGTTTACAACCCTGTTCAGGAACTCAAGACCCGGGAAAACGGGGCCGACCAGACCTATTCGCTGCTCGACTTCAATATAAAGCTCAATATCCTTAAAACCTGAATACCGAGTTAAAAATTGCCCGGCAGGATCATGATGAATACCGTAGGGAATATTACAATTCCAAATCGAGAGAATCTATCAATAACAACCGCACCGGGCGGGCACGTCTCGAAAATGAGAAGTGGACCGACCTCACACTTGAATGGATTGGTAATTATTTTGCCACCTTTGGAAAACACGATCTTAAGCTCCTGGCGGGTTATTCGTATCAGGAATTTAACAACCATGGTTTCTGGACCGAAAATATGGACTTCCCATCCGATGCCTATAAGTACAATAACCTTGGAGAAGGTAAGTGGAACAACGACGAGGGTCGCCTGGGTATGGACTCCTGGAAAAGTAAGGAAAAGACAATTGCCTTCTTTACCCGTGGTAACTATAATTACAACGATACCTGGCTGCTCAGTGGGACCATCCGGTATGAGGGGAATACCAAATTCGGCAAGGATAATAAATGGGGTTTGTTCCCGGCTATCTCGGGTGCATGGCGTATTTCGAAACTCCCGGCACTGCAGGATGCCGGTTTTATAAACGATCTTAAAATCCGGCTTTCCTATGGAGAAACAGGACGCTCGGGATTTGGCCGTTATTCAGCACTGGCACGCTACCAGGGATGGGGACGCTGGCAAAACGACCAGGGCGAATGGATCACCGTTTATGGTCCGTCGAATAACCCCAATCCTAACCTCCGCTGGGAAAAACAGCTTTCGTACAATGCCGGGATCGACTTCTCGCTTTTTAACAGCAGACTTACGGGAAGTATCGATCTGTTTCTCAGAAAAGGCAAAGACGTGATCTCCAATTACGATGTACCGGTACCACCTTACCTCCACGACCAGTATATTCATCAACGTTGCTACCACAAGCGCCGCGGGGTTG
>JAAUTT010000865.1 GCA_012031335.1 Bacteroidales bacterium
TCCTGAGGTGAATAATATAGCATTTGGAGCACAACTGATTAAATAATTGTAAGCCATATCCCTCACAATGTAGCGTCCGTTTCGGTTATGATCGTCAAGATTTTGAGAAAACAGTATGGTTGGAACTACCAAGGAAATAATGACACCGGAGATTATGGCAATTGGAGCTTTAAACCGCTGTTGCAGGAACCTGATTATTGACAACGCTCCTAGACCAATCCAAATACAAAAGGCATAAAAAGAGCCGATATAAACATAATCTCTTTCCCGCGGTTGTAATGGGGTTTGGTTTGTATAAACCACAATAGCCAAACCAGTTAAAACAAATAAAAATGCAATTACACCGAAATATCTTTTGGATTTTTTAAATTGAAACACCATTCCAATAATTCCAAGGAGGAGAGGCAGAAAGAAGTAATGATTGCGCCCAGGATTGTTTTTCATGTACTCGGGGAGTTTTTTCTGTGGCCCTATAAGCCATTTGTCGATAAAATCAAATCCCGATACCCAGTTGCCTTTTAAGATACCCCCATTGCTTTGCATATCATTTTGCTTACCAGCAAAATTCCACATAAAATATCGAAGATACATATACCCAACCTGGTATTTTACAAAGAATTCCAGATTATCCGAAAATGTTGGTTTCAGAATTATATCATCCGAACCATTCCCCTTCCTGGCATTATCAACATCAATTGTTCCCCAGTTTTTATATACCTCAATATGATTCGGATTTGAGCTATACATTCTTGGGAAAAAAGTTTTGAACTTTTGGTCATATTCATATGCCTTTTTTTGCGAAGTTCTGACATACTTTCCTTTTTCCCTTACAAAAGAAGAGCTTTCAATTTTCTTAACTGAAATTGGAGCATTAAAATAAGGACCGTATAAAAGTGGACGGTTACCATATTGTTCGCGGTTCAGATATGAAAATAATGTTAGCACATTGGAGGGATTACCGGTATTTAAAGGAGTATTTGCCTGCGCTCTTATAATGATCATCGCATAAGAACTATAACCAATAAGCATTACTGATATGCATAAAACGGAAGTATGAAGCACCATAAGTTTATGCCTTGCAGAAAATCTAAAAAGAAAATAAATTATAAAAATCGCCGTAACCAAGAACAAGATAAGTCCGGAGTTTAAAGGAAATGCGAATGAATTAACAACTATAATTTCAAATACAGCCGCCAGTTTGATTGTTCCGGGAATAACGATATACAATATTCCGAAGAGAATTAAGAAAGATATGAATAAAGCTTTTGCAATTCCCAGATATGTAATTTTATATTTCCTGAAATAGAAGACCATACCAATTGCTGGTACAGCTAAAAGATTTAAAAGATGAACTCCTATCGAAAGTCCCATCAGATAGGCAATTAATATTATCCAGCGATTGGCATAATTCCCATCATCATCTTCCCATTTGAGTATACACCAAAAAACCAATGAAGTAAACAGGGAGGATAAGGCATATACTTCGGCTTCTACCGCCGAAAACCAGAAAGAATCGGATACACAAAACGATAGAGCACCGATAGCAGCACTTCCTACAACAGAGACAGAAGATGATTTAGTGTAGATACCATCCTTTATTAATATCTTCCTGGCCAGATGCGTTATTGACCAAAAAAGAAATAAAACAGTAAATGCACTGGCAATGGCCGAAAGAGAATTTATAAACATAGCAACCATCGCTTTGTCGGGAGCCACTATAGCAAAGATCCTGGCCAGCATTAAATAAAAAGGAGCACCGGGAGGATGACCTACCTGAAGTTTATAGGCCGCGGCAGTAAATTCGCCACAATCCCAAAGACTTACCGTAGGTTCGAGTGTTATAAAGTATAAAAGAGCTGAGATTCCGAAAATAATCCAACCCGAAATATTAGTAAGCCTTTTGTAAAATTGCATGATTAATATCTTTCATATCAGGGCTAAATTAAGGAAGATATTTCCTCAAAGCATGATATCTTTTCAATTGTTTTTTACTTTTGAAAAAATTATAATACCATGAGTAAAAAAAACCACCGCGACCGATTGGAGATTGTATATTCCACCAATCCCGATTTTAAATATCAATATGATGAAAATGCGGATAACACCACCCCTTCCACCTCAACAGCAAAATTTAAGAGTAATGCTCGACAAAAAAAATCGTGGTGGAAAAATGGTTACCTTGATCACGGGCTTTCCGGAAAACAGAAGATCTCGAGGCACTCGCAAAAGAACTGAAATCAAAATGCGGAGTCGGAGGCTCTGCTAAGGAGGGTGAAATATTGATCCAGGGCGACTTCAGGGATAAAATACTTCAAATGCTGATTGATAAAGGGTATAAGGCCAAAAAAGCAGGTGGGTGATTTTTTATGAATAGGGATATTGAGAAGGATTTGTAAAATGCGTTAAGATCGGAGATGAAATAATGAGGAAATATTTTCTTATACTAACAATATTCTTATACTTTCTTTATGTTCCATGCTATGGACAATTTTATGAAACCGGGCAGGACCCTTTTTCAGTAAAGTGGAAGCAAATTAAAACCGAAAATTACAAGCTTATTTTCCCTGCGGGTTTTGAAAACAATGCCCTGAAGTTTGCATCAGCACTCGATACTATTTATCCGGTAATTGGAAAACAATTACTCAGAAAACCTAAACGCGTTTCCATCGTATTTCACACACAATCATCTCTTTCCAATGGTTTGGTAGTTTATGCCCCCAAACGCATGGAACTTTTATACTATTCCTCCTCAGGATAATTATCCGCAGGACTGGCTGGATCAATTGGCGTTGCACGAAACCCGTCATGTTGCCCAACTGGATGTTTTGAACCAGGGTTTGACAAAGCTGGGATATTATCTGGTGGGAGAACAGGCAGTTGGAGCAGTTGCAGGTCTTGTGCCAAGATGGTTTCTGGAAGGCGACGCTGTGTATACCGAAACCCTATATTCAAATTCCGGACGTGGAAGGATGTCAGCATTTAATATGCCTTACCGGGCTTTGGTAACTGATTCCAAAAACTAATTTCTTACGAAAAGCATTATTGGGATCGTTTAAGGACTTTGTTCCTGATATTTACCAAATGGGTTATCCCATTGTAAAAATTGCCAGAGATAGTTTTGGGGACGAAATTTTTGGCAGGAGTTTATATTATACGGCCCGAAATCCT
>JAAUTT010000866.1 GCA_012031335.1 Bacteroidales bacterium
CGATTGTTTTTACCCGGACGCTGATATTCTGTTTGTTTCTGGGATTTAAGTTGTGCTGAAATTGTAATTAATAAAAAAACAGCTACTGATAAGGCTTTTTTCATAAAAATCTGGTTTGGTATTATAGAAAGGTTGTGGTTATTCTTTTGATATTGATTTTCTATTCTGTTCATTTTTCAACTACTTATTTTGATTTTTAAGGCGTTAGCTGGTTGCAGGTTTTTCAATGAAATTGATTGTATTACGAGATATATCGGAAATTCGTTTTTATTTTAGTCAGGAACTTTTTTTTTATTTTTCCCCGAAAATTTATCAGAAATTGTGCCAATGAAAGTCTAATATCAAAACCAACATAATGAATCCGGTTATCTCTATTAAGAATGTTTCCAAAGTTTATGGAAGATTTAGTAAAAGAAAAACTGCAGTTAATAATATTTCGTTCGATATTTTTCCCGGCAAAATAATTGGATATATCGGACCTAATGGAGCTGGCAAATCTACAACCATCAAAATTTTAACGGGTGCAATTGGAGATTTTACAGGAGAAGTAAATATACTGGGTATGGACATCCGTAATGATGCTGTTAATATTAAGAAAAGGATAGGCTATATACCTGAGAATGCTTCTCTTTATGAAGTACTTACACCACTCGAATATTTACAGTTTATCGGCCAGCTTTATTCGATGGAGGTTGAGTTAATTGTTGAAAAAGCACAAAAGCTATTACAATTATTTGAACTGAAACAGGTTAGATAACAACGTATCAGTACTTTTTCGAAGGGGATGAAACAAAAGGTGCTGTTAATTTCGGGGCTAATTCACAATCCCGATATAATCTTTCTTGATGAGCCTTTAAGTGGCTTAGATGCTAATTCTGTTATAATGGTAAAAGAAGTTCTCAGGCAATTAGCCCTGGAGGGTAAAACTATTTTTTATAGTTCTCATTTAATGGATGTGGTAGAAAAAATTTCCGACAGAATCATGCTGATTGCTAACGGTGAAATTATTGCTGATAGTACCTTCGACGAATTGTCCAAAGGGAATGAAAACCAAAGTCTGGAGGCTCTTTTTTCACAACTGACAGGTGTTAACGACCAAACCAGCAGGGCCGGAGAATTTATTAAAGAACTTCATAATAATGGAAGTAACTAATCAGAGCTATGGTTAAACTAATATTTTATTTTCTGAAGTATTTTCCCGTTGGATAAATATTTCGGGAGCCGATTTTAATCAGGTTAAATTAATTGTAAAGTATAAACTGTTAATGGATAACAGGAAAGTGCTGAATCCAACCAGCAGCGATAAGGAACCAAATTATTCACTCTGGATCCAATTTTTGGTTTACTTTATCCTGGGTGGTTTTGCTGCAATTATTCTCGGTCAAGGTAACGCCGTGTACCCTTCTTTTTTCCTGGTATACCTTTTTCTTATGTTTATGCTTACCATGAATATGGTAGCCGATTTTAGTACACTCCTATTCGACACCCGCGACAATACCATTATTTTACCCAGGCCGGTTACTGAAGCTACTTTCCTGTCGGCTCGTATTATACATATTAGTAGCTATATATTTGGTTTTACCTTATCTTTTGCTATAATTCCGGTAATTGTTGTGATTGTTAAATACAACCTGGCTGCTGCCTTTTTTTTGTTGCTTAATGTGTTTTTAAGTGCAATACTCTCTGTTTTTTTGACACATCTGATATATCTGGGTCTTATGAGATTTCTCAGCGGCGAAAGATTTAAAGATATTCTTGGATATTTCCAGATACTCATTACGATATTTTTGTTTGGAGGATACCAAATTATAATCCGAAGCCTTGATACTATCGAAAAATTCTCCATCGCTCAAAACCATTGGTGGCTTCATTTTTACCGCCTTCATGGATGGCTGGCAGTAATGAGGCTTTTGTGACCTTTCATTTTGACAGTTTTAAGTTGCTTTCGATATTCCTCAGCTTCTTTGTGCCTGTTGCCGGATTATGGCTGGTGATTAAAGTTCTGGCCAAAGGTTTTACCAATAAAATGGCTATTATGGAACAGGGCGAGCTGAAAAAAAAATTCTGCCACAAAATCTAAATTTGATCTGGCAGGGTACCTGGCTATTCTGTTTACGGGAAGTAACTCCGAAAAAACTTATTTTATAACTATTTGGAGGCTTATGGGTAGAGACCGTAATTTTAAACAAAGAGTTTATCCAATGTTAGGTTCTATTCTGGTTTTTTTAGTAGTTGTATTATTTGGAAACAGGGATGGTTTTTACGATTTTTTTGAAAGTAAACTATATCTGATGTTGCTTTATTCCCTTTGTTTTATCTGTTTATAATATTTATCAATCTAAAATATACCGATAATCCCCGTACCGCCTGGATATTTAAATCTCTTCCTGTAAATCATCCCGGCGAAATTGTGACGGCAAGCCTTAAAGCTTTTACACTGAAACTTTTTTTACCGGTATATCTCATTTGTACCGGGTTTATAATATACGCTCTTGGCTGGTTATATGTATTTCATATTGCAACAGGGCTTTTTATGTGTCTCATAACACTACTTGGTTTCTTAAGTCTTTATAAGGTTGATTTACCGTTTACCCAAGATAGTCAGATAAAAACTACCAATGCCAATTTCCTTCTGTCATTTCTGATTCTTCCACTAGCTGGTGTTTTAGCCGGAATTCATTTTCTCTTGATAAAACTCCAGGTAAGTTTTATTCCCATATAGGTTGTATTAATGATATTCTGCTGGTGGGCATTCCGAAGAGTTAGTAAAATACAATGGTCAAAAATTGAAACCTTTGATATTTAGCTTCTTTATAACAATTATTAAACCTGAAGTTTAACATTATCATGTTCGTCTAGTTCCCAGAAAGGATTGAAAGCAACTTCAAACAGATGACTGTCAGGATCGCTGAAATATCCGCTATAACCACCCCAGAAAACCTTTTGCCCGGGTTTTAAAATTTTACCTCCTGCATTTTTGGCCTGTATAAGTACTTCATCTACTTCCTGTTCCGATTTTGTATTTAAAGCGAGTGTTATTCCGGAGAAACCTGTACCCTCATGGCTAACAGTAACATCTTCGGCCAAAAGTGTACGCGGATATAGTGCTAAAACAATTCCTCCCATAGGATAAAGGATCAATTGTTCCATACTTGCCGGGGACCTTTT
>JAAUTT010000867.1 GCA_012031335.1 Bacteroidales bacterium
CCGGTTCGGTCAGTATGCGCACCAATGTCAAAACAAAGATCTCCGGGTTGAATAAATTCAGTATAGAACTTCTTCATCCTTAAACCGATGAAAGGTTTATAATCGTAAATTATTCTGCTTTTAAGCAAACCAAGGTTCATACGTTGGCAGTTATTTGGTTAATATATCTTTACTCTTCGTAACTGGCCCATGCAATGTGCGACTCTCCCAAGGTCACTTTTATTTTACCCTGGAAGTGATCCACAACTTTATGTTTTACAGTTTTATGAATATAATAAGCCAGAAATTCGGTAGTAGTTAACTTATCATTAAATTCAGGCATTTCATCCAGGTTCTGGTACCTTAGTTTTTCCAGGCACTGATGCAGCATCTGCTGTGCTATTCCGATATCAATTACAACATTATACTGGTTTAGAGTTGGACTATAAAATGAAACATCCACCACATAGGTTGCTCCATGTAATCGTGAAGCAGGGCCAAAAAAATCGTTGTTAAAGGAATGTGCAATCATGATATGATCGCGAATTGTAACACTGTACATATCTGGTCCTTAATTTATTTTATCTGTATGAAAGCACTACCCCGACATCCTCAACATCATCATTTCTAAGCTTTTTAAAAAACTCGGGAGAATTTTTAAAAGGCACCTCAAGTGTTAACAGTTTGTCGAATCCGTCATCTTTCAGAAGTTTAAAAACCAGCTCTTTCCTGCGTTTGTAGTCCCACCTTCCACTTTTATTTGCCGGGATATTGGATACCTGTGAGCTGATAATCTGCTTTCTTTTATAATGAAAACCCCGTCCAAGTTTGAGATTAACTCCATCGGATCCAAACCAGCTAAGCTCAACCACCTTTCCTTCCATACCAAGCACGTCGATGCAGGTTTGTAAACCCCTTCCCGAGCCACTTGTATTAAAAGCTATATCGAAATTAGTTCCAACCCTTCGGTTTGTCGATAACACTTTAAAGCCAAACGATTCGGCACGTAAAACCCGGCCATGTTCCTTTTCGAGCACCAGCACTTCAACTCCTGGTATCATACGGGCCAGCATAGCCACCAGAGCTCCGATAATACCGAATCCTACCACCAGCACTTTATCACCTGCTGAGATACCACTGTCCCAAATAGCAGTAACTGCTGTTTCCATATTGCTTGCCAGGGTAGCCCGTTTGGCAGGAATAAAACCCGGAACAGGAAATATATCTTTTTGATTAACTGTAATAAGCGACTGATGCGGATGCATCACATGCACCAGTTCCCCGATCCGATTTCCGGGACCCTGCATAATCATACCCACGAGAGAATATCCATAGGTACAGGGAAAGGTAAAAAAACCCTTTCATATGAGGAACCCTCATGAAATCACCAACCTCTTCGGGAACATTCCCACCTGATACGATTCTTTCGGTACCGCAGCTTACCATGGAAAAAACTGATTCAATCATCACCTCATCAGCCTCTGGTGTTTTAAGAGGAACCTCCCTTAATTCCGAAGCCTTGGGCGAAATATGCCATAATTCCAAAGCATTTTCCATAGTCCTTTATTTTGCTGTGAGGTATTCAAAATATCGGTACTTCTTTTAACCATACCTCTGAAAAGCATCCCATTCCCCCATAGGCGTAAAATCATGTTTAGAAAAAAATACAGCGTCCTCAACATTTGTTATCGGAGAAAGTTGAAAATTGGGCACTCCCGACCCAAAAACCGAAGGGGCCAGATAAAGTTGTATCTCATCAATCACACGATTTTCGAGAAATGAAGATGTGGTTTGGGATCCTCCTTCGATAAAAACAGAATGAATACCCATGCTGTAAAGTTTTTCCATTACAAAAACGGGCACTGTTGTCTGTTCGTTTATCAGAACCTGATCCACACCTTGCAGTAATTTTGTGGGATTAGATGTAAAAAAATAATTTTCTCCTTTCCGAGCATCAGACTGGAAAAGCTTGCTGAAGAATTGCCAATAACAACCTTTACAGGATTATTTCCCTTAACATGCCGTACATCCAACCTGGGTTTATCATTTCTCAGGGTATTAATACCAATGAGAATACTATCGCACATGGCACGCATACGGTGCGAATGATTAAGGTTCTCCTGATCACTTATCCATTTAGATTTCCCATCCACCGTAGCAATTTTCCCGTCGAGCGACTGTGCATAGTGCGAAATTCCATAAGTCCTTTTTAACTTGTGCGATTTAAGTGTGGAAAAACAGTAAGGTAGATAGGTGTTAATAAATTTAAACTCCTGATGATTGGTTATTTCGTTTTGAAGCTGAATATTGAAATCCTCGTCCCAGCAAAATTTTAAAATTCCGGAAAACTTTAAGGACCCAGAATTATCCAAAGAATTACCAAAATTGAAAATGACCTGAGGCTTTTGACCCTCATCGGCAATGCCCACCTGGATATGAAAATTATTATCCCGGTAAACAATCTGTACCGAGAAATTTTTATTATCGCATGAACTCAATAAACGTCTTAGTTCAAGAAGGCTGTTCCAGATTACTTCAATCATGTCAAATTATATAGTATATTAGGAACAATGCTTATACACAAAAGTTTGAAATTAAACAGGTGTAGACTTTTCCAAAATTCATCAGAAAAGCAATTAAACACACAACCTCAACCATCTATGCGCATTCTATATGGGTTAAGCGTATTTCAACGATCAGGGAACAAATCGAAAACAATTAAACCGATTGAGACGAATTTCGGACGAGGAGTTCATGCCTGATTACAATAGATTGGGTTACATTAAAATTCTCAGGATTGTTTAAACGGTTGATGAGGGTGCGGGCAGCAATCTGCCCCATTTCGTGTCCCTTATAATCAATAGTGGTGAGGTTGGGTTCAATCATTGCAGCAATAAGATCGTTGTTAAAACCGGCAAACATTGTTTGTTCAGGGATTCTTATACCTGCTCTTTTAAACTCTGTCATGCAACTTGCAGCGCATGAATCATTTGCTGCAAAAACGGCATCAGGCAGTTTTTCTTTTCCAAGAAGTTGGTGAGCAGCACTTCTTCCGGCTTCAGGACTTAAATCTCCAACAATCAGGTTGGAATTATCGAAGGCTATCCCCATGGTCAGAAAGAGCTTTTTTTAAATCCACGGAAACGATCGTTATAAACATTGCATTGGACATTCCCGGTAATATGCG
>JAAUTT010000868.1 GCA_012031335.1 Bacteroidales bacterium
GGGGAATGAATCGAAAGGATTATCGGAAAACTTAATAAAAAATAGCGAATCATAAAATAACTATTCCCCGCTTTGCAGGGAATGAACAATCAAGCGAATCGCTTAATGTATCAGTTGCCACTGCCATATTGGTTTCCGAAATAAAACGTAGAAATTTAAAATAAAATATCTTTAACTTTTAATGCAGTATTTTCGCCATCCATAGCCGATGAAACAATTCCTCCTGCATAACCCGCGCCCTCTCCGCAAGGGAACAGTCCTCCTATGGCAATGTGCTGATAACTAGTAGGCTCTCTCGGAATTCTGACTGGTGAGGAAGATCTGGACTCCACTCCTACTACAATGGCTTCATTGGTAAGAAATCCATTCATTTTCTGTCGAAATCCTTGAATGCCTGTCGCAACCTGCTTCCAATTCCTTCGGGTAACCAAAAATGGACTGGAGAAGACAAAAGACCAGGAATATAAGAGTTTTCGGGAAGGGATGAGGAAAGTCTCCCTTTTACAAAATCGGCTAATCTCTGGGCAGGTGCAATCTGTCCTCTACCTCCGTTTACATATGCCATACGCTCCATCTCTTCCTGAAAGGCAAGTCCCGCCAGTTCATCATACTGAGAGAATTTTACAAGATCGTCAGGATACACCTCCACCACCATTCCCGAATTTGCATATGGTGTATGTCTGGCAGAAGACGACATTCCGTTTACTACAATTTCATTTACCGAGGTGGCCGATGGTACAATGTATCCCCCCGGACACATGCAAAAAGAATACACACCCCGGCTATTCACCTGGGTGGTTAATGAATAGGAAGCAGCCGGCAAATGAATATTTTCCGAACGGTGGTATTGTATATTATCGATTAACTTTTGGGGGTGCTCAACTCTGACACCCATGGCAAAGTTTTTTGCTTCGAGTATAATGCCTCTTTCTTTAAGCAGGTAATAGATATCACGGGCTGAGTGTCCGGTTGCCAATATCAAAGCTTTTACGGAGTGGTTTTCATTTCCGTTGATTTGTATACCCGAAATGCTGGAATTATTTATAAAGACATCAGTGAGTTTGCTGTTAAAAAATACCTTTCCGCCACAATCCTGAATTGTAGTTCTTATTTTTTTAATTATTTCGGGAAGTTTATCGGTTCCGATATGTGGGTGCGATTCATAGAGAATTTCTTCACTTGCTCCATGATAACATAATAGCTGGAGAATACGATCTATATCTCCTCTTTTGTTGGAACGGGTATATAGTTTACCATCTGAAAATGTTCCTGCCCCACCTTCTCCAAAGCAATAGTTGGAATCGTTCTGAACCGACTGTTGTCTGTATATTTGAGCAATATCTTTTTTTCGTTCACTTACGTCTTTCCCTCGTTCAAAAATAAGCGGTTTAAGCCCCAATTCGAGACACTTAAGTGCTGCAAATAATCCTGCAGGGCCGGCCCCTATGATATGTACCTCAGGACAGGAAGTTACATCACCAAATTTAAATTCTGTTTTCAGAAAAGAGTTAGGCTCTCCAGTTTCAATAATATCAAGCCATAAATTCATGCGAATGTCTCTCGAACGAGCATCGATAGATTTCCTCGTTATTCTGAAATTAAAATCTTCTTCGCTGCAGTTCAAGAATTTGGCAGTTGCCTTTTTTATTGATATTTCTGATGCAGCTTCTTCAGGAGATAAGGAAAGTTGGATTTTCTGAGCCATAAAATCACTTATTCAAAATAAAGAGAAAACATAAATATGGAAGAATTCAGTCGTTCAATAGCACTTTGATATTGAGGCTCATTCGTATTGCGCCTTTCCAGCATATTAAAAAATCCGTACGAATATTTTATTTCGGTTGTGAGCTTAAAATAGGGAAGATAAAAATCTATACCCACACCAACTTCATAATTGAGATCGAAGCGTTTCAAATCCATGTAAATCTCATCCTCTTCACTAAAAGTCTTTGCCAGATCGACCCTGAAATTGGTACCTGAGATTACATAAGGTCTCATATTGTTTAACCTTTTCGCTTTATATTTCAAGAGAAGCGGAAACTCAAGGTAATTCGATTCAAGTTTATGATTTTCATTTACCAGAGAATCCTTTTTGTAAAACATGAAATCGCGTTGTCCAAATGAAATACCTGGCAGAAATCTTAAATCGAAATATTCCCCCAGCCTGTAGTTTGAAACAATCTGAATATGAAAACCCGGATTGGATTTGCTGATATCGGCAATAAAAGCACCTCGTGGAATCGCATTGTCCGAATGTTTTATAATAAAATCCATTGAATTTAATCCTAAACAAAAACCAAAATGAATAGGTTTGTCGTCGTGGGTGGAGTAATTTAAAATTTTGGCCCGTTGTGCCTGTGCAGAAAACATCAAGAGCCCAAGAAGTACTATAAAAATAAAGTGACGCAAAACTTTTTTATTTAATGTAACGAATAACTTTTTTCTTTATTTTATCCCGGTATAAATTGTTGCAATGCCTCCGCTCAGCGCTTTGGCCTGGGCATTGTTATAACCGCACTTTTTCATAATATAGAGAAATTCATCACCCGAAGGAAAGGCATCAACGGATTGTGGAAGATAAGTATAGGCTGAACTATGTTTGGAAACCAACTTTCCCAACAGAGGTAAAATATTGAAGAAATAAAGGTTAAATACTATCCTGAAAAATGTCCCTTTCGGTTTCGAAAATTCAAGAATAATTACTTTGCCTCCCTTTTTTAAAACCCTGCACATCTCTGAAATTCCTTTTCAAGATTTTCGAAATTCCGCACACCAAAAGCAACAGTAACGGCATCAAAGGTCTCGTCTTTAAAGAGAAGGTTTTCGCTATCTCCTGGTTGCAGATCAATGATATGATTGATGCCTTTCTTTTCATTTTTTCAATTCCCCGTTTTAACATTTCCGGGGAGAGATCAATTCCAATAATTTTCGAGGGTTTATATTTAAGAGCAGCAATGGCAAAATCGCCTGTACCTGAAGCTACATCCAGAATTACCGGATTTGTGATATTTTCGAGGTTACGTAATGCCTTTTTTCTCCATAAATTATCAATTCCAAGAGATAGAAAATGATTCAGAAAATCGTAACGATAAGCTATTCCATCGAACATTTCCCCTAACCTGTTCTTTTTTGTCCTGCTTGCATATCAAAAATTTGA
>JAAUTT010000869.1 GCA_012031335.1 Bacteroidales bacterium
CTCGATCGTCCAATAATTGAAGTTGACCGTGATGGTGGTTGTAAGCGCTTTAAACCAGAGGAGATTTCCTCAATGGTATTGAGGAAGATGCGGTCAATTGCTGAGGATTATTTGGGAAAGAGAGTGATCAATGCAGTAATTACCGTTCCGGCGTATTTCAATGATGCTCAAAGAACTGCGACGAAAAATGCGGCTAAAATAGCTGGTTTAGACTGTTTGAGGATTATCAATGAGCCGACCGCGGCATGTTTGTGTTATGGTTTGCATAATAAGGGAATTAGTAATGTATTGATTTATGATTTGGGTGGTGGTACTTTCGATATTTCAATACTCGAATTAGGCGATGGCGTTTTCGAAGTAAAATCGACAAATGGCGATACACACCTCGGTGGTGATGACTTTGACCAGGTAATTATCGACTGGCTGGAAGATGAATTCCGTAAAGATGAAGGACTCGACCTGCGTAAAGATCCGATGGCATTGCAGCGGTTAAAGGAAGCTGCTGAAAAGGCAAAAATTGAACTTTCGAGTTCTACTTCAACAGAAATCAACCTTCCATACATCATGCCGGTAAACGGAATTCCAAAACACCTTGTGAAATCGTTAACCCGTGCTCAGTTTGAAAAACTGGCTGATACACTGATACAAAAAACTGTTGAGCCATGCCGCTTAGCTCTTAAGGATGCACAGTTAAGCGCTGCTGATATCGACGAAGTAATTCTTGTTGGTGGTTCAACACGTATACCTGCCATTCAGGCGATCGTTGAAAAATTCTTCGGAAAAGCGCCTTCCAAAGGTGTTAACCCCGATGAAGTTGTAGCTGTAGGTGCTGCTATACAGGGTGGTGTATTAACCGGTGAAGTTAAGGATGTATTGCTCCTTGATGTTACACCTCTTTCATTAGGTATCGAAACCTTAGGTGGAGTAATGACAAAACTTATTGAGTCAAATACTACCATTCCTTCGAAAAAGACTGAGACCTTTACCACTGCTGCCGACAATCAATCGTCTGTTGAAATTCATATTATCCAGGGCGAACGCCCTATGGCTCGCGATAACAAAACTATTGGCCGTTTCCACCTCGATGGAATACCACCTTCACCGCGCGGTGTGCCCCAGGTAGAGGTTACTTTCGACATCGATGCCAATGGTATTTTGCATGTTTCAGCCAAGGATAAGGCTACAGGAAAAACACAGAGCATCCGCATCGAAGCTTCTTCAGGATTAACAGATGCTGAAATCGAAAGAATGAAGAAAGAAGCCGAGGCCAATGCCGAAACCGACCGTAAGGCAAAGGAACAGATCGATAAGCTCAATGCTGCTGACAGTTTGATTTTCCAGACTGAAAAACAGCTGAAGGAATTTGGCGACAAACTTCCTGCAGATAAAAAAGCTCCGATAGAAGCTGCCCTGAACCAACTTAAGGAAGCTCACAAAACGCAGAATATCCCTGCGATCGATGCCGCTACTGAGGAATTGAACAAGGTATTCCATGCTGCCTCCGAAGAAATGTATAAAGCCAGCCAGGGTGCTCAGCCAATGGTGGACCTGCAGGTCCTGGAGCTGGTCAGCAACAGGGTGGTGAATCCTCTTCGAAGGGCAAGGATCAGGAAGTTACCGATGTGGATTTTGAAGAAGTTAAGTAATAATTTAATAGTATAATCGTTTGTAAATTCATGCGACCAAAGGATGACTTTGGTCGCATATTTTAATAAACAGAAAATATATATTGCAAAATTAATGGTCCTTCAGGATTATTAATTCATGTTGTCAGCAAAGGCCATACTTTATCAGTGTGGCTTTTGTGTTTTTTGCAAAGCCAACTGCCAAATAATACCGCTAATCTTTCTACTTTTGGTAGCGCGAACCTTAACTCATTACACATGACATACGGGTGCAAACTTCTTTTATCATCATTATTCTGTTGTTGCCTATTATTGTCACCAAAAGCAGATGAGCCATTGTTGTTTAAACAGATAGGTACCCGTGAGGGATTATCGCAGAGTACGGTAAGAAGTTTGATAGTCGACCGGCATGGTTTTATCTGGGCCGGAACCCTCGATGGGCTTAACCGATACGACGGAACAAGGTTTCTGGCTTATAAACCGAAATTTGGAACCCAGGCAATGTTATCCGATCCGCGGGTAAAAGATATTTTTGAAGACAGGCACAGATTTATCTGGGTCAAAAAATACGACAATACCTTTAGCTGTTATCAATCCGAAATCGAGTCCTTTATTCATATTCAAAAAACGATTTGGTTTTTCCATTACCCTATACCAATTACCTCGAAGCTTCGGACAGCAGTGTTTGGCTCTGGATAAATGCCAATGGCTGTGTGCAGATAAAGTATCGTAATAACCAACAACAAGCAATTTTTTATTCAGATACAGAGCATAATGTTCTTACACATCAGGGAGTTGAGATGGTTTTTGAGGACTCGCGAAGCAATATATGGCTGGGGTGTGTTAACGGACTAAACCTTAAAAGCGCCGATAAGTTAAAAAAGGTTATAGATAATGGTCGCTTCATCAAAGCAGTTGAGATTGAAAATAATGTTTGGTTTATTACAGAACAGGGTATTATTTACTGTTTTGATCACCGGAATAACAAATTTCGAAATTTCATATCAATACCCCAGGGCAATGAATTAATTGATGTGGTAAAACTCAATAACACTGAATTATTACTTTTTACCCGTACCAAAGGATTGCTGCTGCTGGATATCAATAGCGGTAAGCTGAATGAGAATCCATTTCCCCATAATCGTAAAATTAACCATATGGCTCGGTACATTAGGGATAATAAAGGGGGCATTTGGTTTTATGATCACACAGGCGTTTTAAGGAAATATAATACTGTAACCGGTGAATTGAAGGAATTGGATCTGATTCCTCCTTCGATAGTTTCAGTTATCGATCTCGAACGGTATAATGTTTTTGTCGATTCTCACAACATTTCCTGGATTACAACCTATGGTAACGGATTGTTCCGCTACGATGCTGCCACAGGTGCCCTAAAGAATTATCGTAATGGAAATGATTCGGGAGGGCCGGCATCCAATTTCCTGCTCTCCATTACCGGAGACAGGTCGGGAAATCTCTGGATCGGGAGCGAATATGCGGGAATTATTCAGTAACAAAGCCACGATAC
>JAAUTT010000870.1 GCA_012031335.1 Bacteroidales bacterium
AATATACAATATGAGAAAGATTTTTATACGACAAATATCCCGTTGCGATTATAGAAGCAACAATAACCATAATAAGCAGGGATATTTTTAATTCAATGGCAAAAAATTTCATGTTTTGTTTTTAAGGTCGTATTGGATTGTCCTGAAAAGAAAACAATTTACAACGAAAATTTATTGTATCCATGGATTAAATAATTGAATTATGAAGGTTATAAAATCAAAAAGCGGCATAATCAATCAACTATACCGCTTTTAAAATTTAAATATTTTTTACCATGTCCCAGAATTAGTCCCAGTTACAGCAAAATATACAATAAAATATGAAGCATCAATAATAAACAGTTTTAACGATTTGCGGGCAAAAAGATAATTAGTACCTAGAGAGGTGGCAATCCAGGCTACTCCAACCAATAATCCAGCGATTAAACCAAAAACAGCTGTGCCATCTTTTCCTATAAACATATCGAGTACAAAAGCTGCGATAAAAGTTCAGTACGAAGGATAATCCAAAAATTAAAGGCATATTGGCTTCTTTTAATTTTTTCGTCGCTAAGTCCCAGTTCTTTTTGCCATGGTTTACTGAATAAAAACAGGTGAATACCAGATGCCTCCGATAATAAAAGCAGTTACAGTGGCTACAAGAACAGAGAGCCAGTTGATTTCAGAAAATGATGTTGCCAGGTCCATAGTTATAAAATTTTACAGTTAATAATAAAAAAGTTATGATGTTTGGTCAGGTAAATTACATTCATGTATTGTTAAAAATAAATTTTTAAACAAAAGGGATTTCAATTAGTTGAACTAGTCACCAAATTATTCTTAATTTAATTTCATTTCATAAAATTTTTACTATGCGCTGGAGAAATCGACGACAAAGTGGCAATGTTGAGGATCGAAGAGGTTCAGGTTCGGGCAGAATTGCTGTTGGTGGTATTGGCACCATTGTTATTGCCATTATTATATGGCTTTTGGGTGGTAATCCACTTGAATTTATAGAAAGTGGCAATGTCAGTAATACAGAAATTGAATCAGCTGAAATTCCTGAGAACGATACGCTGGCGCAATATGTTGCTGTTGTTTTAGCCGAAACCGAGGATGTTTGGGACAGTATTTTTTCAGCTTCAGGCGAAAGGTATCGTCAACCAAAATTAGTATTATTCCGAAATACTATTCAATCGGCTTGTGGATATGCCAGCGATGCCAGCGGACCATTCTATTGTCCCGGCGATGAAAAAGTGTATATCGACCTGGGGTTTTTTGATGAAATGCAAACCCGGTTTGGAGCTACGGGTGATTTTGCATTCGCATACGTAATTGCCCACGAAATAGGGCACCATGTACAAAAGCAGTTGGGAGTGCTCGAAAAAGCACAGGAAATGAAATCCGGAAAAAGTGAAAAAGAGGCCAATAAAGTGCAGGTAAAAGTAGAGTTACAGGCTGACTTTTATGCTGGTATCTGGGCTTATCATATTGCCAAGTATAAAAAAATTATTGAGGATGGTGATGCAGAAGAAGCTTTAAATGCCGCCAATGCCGTTGGCGACGACCGGCTCCAACGCCAATATCAGGGGACAGTGGTTCCTGATGCTTTTACTCACGGTACATCCAGGCAGCGGATGGAATGGTTTATGAGAGGTTTTAAAACCGGAAATATCGAACTTGGAAATACTTTTGAAAATGAAAGTTTGTAGAACCTACATAAGTTTTTTCCCTTCGAGTATTTCGTAAAATGTCTTTTTATAAGTATCACTGATGGGAATAATCTTTTGATTGATATAGATACGGTTTCTTTCAATTTTGTTGATTTTATCGAGCGCCACGATATATGATTTATGAACACGCTGAAACTGTCCCGGAGGTAACACTTCCTCAATTTTCTTAAAGTTCTGAAGGGTCATTATCCTTCCTGCATGCGTTTGAATGAGCAGATAATCACCCATTCCTTCGATAAAAAGTATGTCGGAAAAGCGGACTTTTTCGAGGTGAAATTCTGTTTTTACAAAAAAGTAGTCGTCGGAACCTGCCTGTGAAGTGTTATTTTTGGTAGCTGTGTCGGGCACAGAAATGTCAGTTCTGGGAGCCAGTCGGTCGTATGCTTTGTCAACGGCTCTCAGGAATCGTTCGAACGAAATAGGTTTTAGCAGGTAATCCAAAACATCGAGCTCGTATCCCTGAATGGCAAATTTATCGTATGCCGTGGTGAAAATAACCAGTGGTTTCTGTTTTATTACATTTAGCAACTGTATACCAGTTAAATCATCCATTTGAATATCCAATAACAACAAGTCTACTTTGTGATGTTTCAAATAGTCGAGCGACTCCAAAGCATTATCAAAAGTTTGGGTAAGGTTCAGAAATGGAACTTTAATGCAGTATTCTCTTATTATATCAAGTGCCAGTGGTTCATCGTCGATGGCTATACAATCAATTTTCATTTTTTTAAATTTTAATCATAAACCAGGAACTGCTATCAGGGGACCAGTTCTTAAAATAAACAACCTACGCTTTGCTATTCTTTTATTTCCAAGGTTATTTCGAAATTATCTTCATTGTCCAGGATGTCCAAAGTGTAATTTTCGTGATAGATAAGTTCAAGACGTCTTTTAACATTTGTTAATCCAATTCCTCCCAGACTGTCTTTTGCGCCGCTCATATTCTTTTTATTTTTCACTGAAAATGTAAATAGGTTAGCTGTACAATGCATTTTAATTACAATTCCAGGTGATGGAGCAGCCTTATTTCCATGTTTAAATGCATTTTCAACGAAAGGAATAAGTAACATAGGGGCAATTATTTTTCCTGAAGGATCGCCTGTAATTTCAAATACAACAAAGTCTTTACTTTTTAATCTCAATGTTTGTAATTCTACAAAACTCTTCAGATAACGAATTTCTTTTTTCGAGTAAAAACTTTATCCGACGAGGTATCATACAACATGTAACGCATAATATCCGAAAGCTTCATAAGAGCCTCGGGAGCATCACCCGATTTTTGATATACTAGAGAGTATATATTATTAAGTGTATTAAATAAAAAATGTGGGTTAATCTGTGTGCGTAAAAGAGCCAGTTCGCTGGTTTGGTGCTGCATATCCATTTCGACTTTTAACCTTTTGGCCTGGTTGGCAATCTCTTCTTTTGTTTAAGAATTTG
>JAAUTT010000871.1 GCA_012031335.1 Bacteroidales bacterium
ACCGCCACTTACCGGAACTCTTTCATCCCCTGTTTCCCTGTGCTGACTATCTTCCTGAAACTGCCAAATCACGAAAGCCATCAGGCTCAAATCTCTTATTTGTGGGTTGATTGATTACTTCGTACCTGTAATAAATCTTGCCTTCGTAATAATTATGGGGAGAAACCCAGTTATATGGATATTTACTGAAATCGCTCCACCAATGAAAACCGTTTCCGCCAAAATAAGCATCCTCAGCCTCCTCCCATGTAAAAGTCTCGTCGCGTATTAAAAATTCCTGTGAATTGACCTTGGTTAAAAAGCTTGGAAATGCAAGGCAAATGAGTAATAATAATTGTATTTTCCTTTTCATAATTTTTTATAAACGAACGTTATTCTGTGACTAACATTTCAAAAAATAAATATTTTATTGCTTCTGAAGGATACACAAATAATGTATAAACACCAATTATCCTTTGTAACGTTCAATTTGATAAAAAAACTAAAATATTAGATAAATATTTTTATCGGATTTCTAATGTTATCAACAAGTTATTAACAGACCTACTTATATATAAGCATTATACATTCATGGCAGTCAAATTTCAGTCTGAACTTTGTTTCACGGTTTTAAGATACAATGGTTCAGTAAACCTGGTACCTGTTTTTTGGTATTTACTGCATGCATCTATCTGGTACCGAATACAATGTTTGTAGTCATAATAGCTCTGTCCTGCAGCTTATCTTCAAGTTCAAATGCTTGTTCAATATCTGTTATCACCGTGTTCGTTTATAAAATTTTTGCGATAGGTGGTTAGAAATATTACCCAGGTAACTTTGTTGAGTTTCGGGATAGGGAATACTATTTGGAATAATTGTGCTTTTATTCTGACTGAAATTTTTAATTCTTTCCTTAGCTAGCAAATCTATTGCCTTTCTTCTGATTTCATTTACACCTGCTGCAGGGAGAAAGGAACAGGATCTAAATTTAGTTCCAGGCTTTTTAGTACAAAAGAACTGTTTCCAAGCTTAGCTAACTGTTTGTTGAGTTGACTTTCAGCCAGTGACTTGTTTTCTGCAATTATTCCATTAGCCTGTTGTGAAGTTTCTATCTGATTACCATCTTCATCCGTAAGGATAAGCTTTATTTCATGTTCATTACCTTCAAGAATCATTCTAATTGCTATTTTTCTTTGACCATTCGAAAGATTTAATTGCTTGTCAAAAGCCTTATCAAAATTTCTGTAAAGGACAGCTCCTTCGAAAATTCCTTCGTGGCTGGATGGGAATATTAAATTTCCGTCAACGATGTTAACATAAAACCCGTTTAATTCATCGGTTTGTGAAAAGAAACACAAGCCATCGCCGGGAAGCAGTTTCTTGCCCTGGTATTCAAAACTTTTACCTTTAATTTTCCCAACAACACCAATTTTTAATCCGGTTGATTTCTGGGTATCGTATGTGGCCAATTTTTCATTTCTGCCTTTGATATTGTAGGAAGTATAACCTCTATTGAAGGTTTTTACCGGATCGGGGTTGAAACCGATATAACTGCTACCGGAAGATAGTTTCCGATAGCCAGGATTATCAGCCATATAACTGTCTATTATTCGGCGGTACCATGATACTACGTTTTTTATGTAAGCCATATCTTTTAACCTGCCTTCTATTTTGAAAGAAGTAATTCCTGCTTTTATTAGTTCAGGTATTTCTCGTGTCAGATCCAGGTCCTTTAGCGAAAGTAGATGTTTATTCTTTACTATGAGATTACCATCAGCATCCAAAAGATCGTAGGACGAACGGCATGGCTGGGCACAATCACCTCTGTTACCGCTCCGGCCGCAAACAGCCTGACTCATATAGCATTGGCCACTGTATGAAACACATAAAGCGCCATGAATAAAAGTTTCAAGTTCGACATTGGTATTTTGTCTTATTTCAGCTATCTGATCAAGATTTAGCTCCCTGGCCAGAATAACTCTTTGAAAACCTGTCTGCTCAAGAAATTTAACTTTTTCGGAACTGGCATTGTTGGTTTGTGTGCTGGCAAACAAGGGTACAGGAGGAAGATTCATTTCAAGTATTCCCATATCCTGGATAATAACTGCATCAATTCCTGCATTATATAGCTGATGAATCAATTGTTCAGCTTCTTTTAACTCGGAGTCGTACAAAATGGTATTAAGGGCGGCATAAACCCGGGCATTATAGAAATGTGAATAACGAACAAGTTCTTCAATTTGCATTAAGTCAGCTCCAACCGATTTACGGGCACTAAACCTTGGGGCGCCTATATAAACAGCATCGGCACCATGATTGATCGCTGCAATCCCATGATCGAGGTCTTTTGCGGGTGCAAGTAATTCCAGTTTCATAGTATTTTTAAAGGCTGTAAATATCATAATTTTTCTGATATCATCACTGTTTCGGCTATATTTGCACAAAAGAATGTTATGTTCGAAAAGATCAGCAGTATACAAAATCCCAAGGTGAAAAATATTATACATCTGGGAAAATCTTCAGAGAGAAAAAGTCAAAAATTATTTATTACCGAAGGTTTCAGGGAAATTAATCTGGCATACCAGGCCGGTTTTTTTTCCAATATGTTTTTTATTGTCTGCTCAATAATAACATGGAAATAGCAGAACTAATTGCAAAATTGGGCAAACAAACAGTTGTGTATGAGGTTACCCAGGCAGTTTTTGAGAAAGTTGCTTATAGGGAGAATTCGGATGGGATTTTAGCTGTTGTCTCAACAAAATATTATAAGCTTACTGATATAAAACTTAAAAGAAATCCACTCATAATAGTTTTGGAAAAAGTGGAAAAACCAGGAAATCTGGGTGCAATACTTAGAACAGCTGATGCAGCAGCAGTTGATGCAGTTCTGGTTTGCGATCCTCTTACCGATACTTACAACCCCAATGTAATCCGGTCTAGTATTGGCTGTGTTTTTTCGAGTATGGTTGTTTGTTGCACTTCGCAGGAAGCGCTGGATTGGTTGAATAGCGTAAAAATTAAAAGTTATGCAGCTGCATTAACAGCAAAATCCTGGTACCACGAGACATCCTTTCTTAGTGGTGCAGCTATTGTTATGGGTACTGAAGCTGATTGGCTTATCTGATTTTTGGATAAAGAATTGTGATAAGCAGATTAAAATTCCTATGCTGGG
>JAAUTT010000872.1 GCA_012031335.1 Bacteroidales bacterium
CCGGGCCTGACCAGGTTTTAATATGAGCCCATTGTTTATACCTCACTGAATCGATTATGGATGATTGATTTCTAGGAATTTCAGGATTATATAAATAAACAGTTTTGGCTCCCAGATAACTAAATCCGGAAATGCGTATACCTGCTTCGATACTTAATTTATCGTTTAACTTAATATCATCACTGATAAATCCCGCCCATTCAATGCCATTTTCATTTTCTGTTTTATCCGACAAAACCAAGGAGTTTTCATCAAACGGACTGCGTTCTCCTGGATTGATTTCATAGTGTATACCATTTACACCAAATGTAATGATGTGTTTTTCATATAATTTATAAATAAGGTTCCACTTAAGACTTCTGTACAAAATTGAATTCTTTGTTTTATAAGCATTTGTTGGCTGCAGACTGTCATTTTCAGTCATTTGGGCCTCATATTTACTTATTCCGAGTAGAAAATTTGTGAATAGTTTACTGTTAAAACGATGCGAGTAATTAATTGATCCCAGGAAATTCCCGTATTTATAATTGTTTATGCCCGATAAACTGAATTTATCATTACTTGTATAGCCAAATACAGTGATATTATCTTTTTTGGAGATATCGTATTTGAAATATATATTGAAATCGTTAAACATGGCCGAGCTGTTCATTAAATCCTGATCAGGAATTTTTCCAAGCATCCAGTCGGAATAAGAAGTTCGTCCGCCCATAATAAACTGTACTTTATCTTTATAGGGAACTTCCAAACTAAGGCGGCTATTAAGTAACCCGATACCTCCTCTTACACGGGTACGCTTTAAATCTTCCACTCCCGATTTAACAGAAAGAATGGATGAGGCCCTTTCTCCATACGAGGCTGGTAATCCTCCTTTATAGAGTGTTACATCCGAAATACCATCAGCATTTATAACCGAAACAAGTCCAAACAGATGCGAGGAATTGAAAACCGGAACTTCTTCCAGTAGAACAAGGTTCTGGTCCGAACTGCCTCCTCGCACATTAAAACCAGAACCAAATTCACCTGTTGTTTGTACGCCAGGCAACAGTGATAAACTTTTGATAATATCCGTTTCGCCAAAATTCGAAGGCAATTGCTTAATGGATTTCGCATCCAGATTCATTACACTCATTTTGGTGCGACGATAGTACTGATCTATTTTTACTGAAGTAACAGAAACTTCATTCAGCATTATCGATTTAACATATAATTCAACAGGAAGTGTCCCATTGCTAAATGCTTTAATCTTAATTGAGCGTTCTTCAAAACCCGGATAGGAAATTTTTAAATTGTGTTCACCAACCGGAATATTCATTTGATAATTGCCGTTACGATCAGTCGAAACACTTTTATTTAGGTCGGTTAACGTGAGAATTGCACCTGCAAGCGCATCAGAAGTGCTGCCGTTTATGACAGTCCCTGTTATTGATGCATTTGGCTGACTGCCATATTTAGCCATATCCCCAATAGTATAAAAATCCTGATTTTCACGAAGATTATTATCTGACACCATGGATGTTGGGACTATAACGTAATAATCATCTCTTAATTTAAGATAATTAAGGTTTGATATTCTGGCAAGAAGTTTTAGTGCATCTTCGATAGGCTGGTTGGTAATTTCCGGTTGTATTTCTTTGTCCTCATACCAGGCTGGATTATAGAATATTCGAACCTTGTATTTAATTTCAAGCCTTTTAACTACTGAATCAATACGCAGAAATTTGGGTGTCCATTTAACAGAATCGTTAATTTGGGCAATAAGGGATAAATGAATAAGTGAAAATGATAATACGACGAATAGCTTTATACTGCGGTTCATTATATGTTTTGCTGCAACAATATTCCAATTGGTACTTTAGATCAAAACATACAAGAAAATACTTTTGCAGGATTAATTCAAGCAGGAATTTGCAGGATGAGGTTTTCAGTTTCCTATTAGTTGTTTTATCCTTTCAATCTGATTTTGCTTATTCACCTCTCTGAGTTTTCTGGCTGTATCAGTAAAATATTGATGATTGGATATGAAATTAATCTGCTTTTTATTCCATTCATTTAAGGAAATAACCAGATTACGGTTTTTCAGCTCTTCAAAAAGAGTATTGGATACAGGAACAAAATCACTTCTGCCAAGGTAATCCAGGTCAGCATCACATATTATCTGCTGAAGAATATTCTCAGGGTTGGGAGGTAATTTGGTCGACATGATAATTTCACAGATTTTGTCAATCTGTTCTTCCGAATAATTATAATTGGGCAGTATTTCCCTGGCTAATACAGTACTGTAATATTCATGTTCGGTATATGAATGTATATGCCCCATATCGTGAAACAATGCTGCTGTTTTAAGTAGTAGTAATTCGTCATCTTTTACTCCTTCGGCCCAGCCAATTAGCTCTACTTCGGTAACCACATCAACTGTATGTTTTACACTGTGATAATGCAAATCAGGAGGAAGCTCACGTTCCATTCGGTCGAGAATTATTTCCTGGAGATCGTGAAATTGAATAAGTGCAAATTTATCGTTAAATTCTTTGTTAGGAATCAATCCTTCTCCATTTACTGATAACTCAGGTTTTATACCAGTTATCTGGAATAAGTCAAGCAGACCTTTATATTTTACAGGAAGTTTACCATAATATTCGCAGGTGAAAAATTCTTTAACCAGTTCGTAGGTCATTACCGAAATAATAAGAACACCATTTTTACCCGACGATTCCATTCGGCTCGAAATATTTACAGTATCTCCTTTTATTTCATAAGAGACTTTATTCTTTCCGTTTATATAGGCTGTAACAGGTCCGGTATGCACAGCAAGACGTACTTCCCAGATATGATTACTGTCCGGATTTGAATTTACAAGTTGTAACATTTCAAAAGCAGCGAGAACAACTTCTATGGGATTTGTAATATTTTTAACAGGAATGCCTCCTGCGCACATATAGGAGTCGCCAATGGTTTTAATTTTTTCAAGCTTATATTTAAGGCATATTTCATCGAATCTGAAAAGTATCTGATCGAGTTGATCCATGAGCATCTCAGCATCCATGTCGGGTTCAATTCCCTTAAATCCATGAATGTCGGCAAACATAACGGTTGCCATGTTAAACTTAATCGATACAAGTTTTCGGGTGTTTTATCTTCTGTTTCAG
>JAAUTT010000873.1 GCA_012031335.1 Bacteroidales bacterium
TGAATATATACAAGGAAAAGAAAGAAGAAATACCATTACCAAAAAAGCAGCTTGTAAATTTCGATATAACAGAATAACCTGGTTTCCATTGAATGTGACAATACAGATCTGGCGGTATTGTCAAAAGAACTGGCAACCATAACCGGTTATAATATGGTGCCCGCGCCGGGACTTGATAAATTAAAAGTAAGCTGCTATATACAAAAGATGACCATTGATGGAGCTCTTGAGAAGTTCGCATTTGCAAATAACCTGAAAATAAGGAAAACAGATGATCAGGTCTACCTGGTTGAAAGAAATGAACCAGCTCCGGCGGCAAATTCAACACGGCAGGGTGGCGGTGGTTCACGAAAAAAAACACCTTCGGCCGATGGGCTTGAGATAAAGAAAATAGGTGGAGACAGTATTTCAATCATTGCAAACAAAGTGTCGCTAGATGAGATTATTACCACAGTTGCTGAGGAACTTAATATAGATTATTATTTCTCCTCTCCGGTACAAGGAGATGCTACCTTTAATATCAAGTCCATTAACTTTCCTACACTGCTTAATTTTTTATTCCGAAATACGTCCTATTCCTATCAAAACCTTAACGGAATCTACCTGGTTGGTGATAATAAAGGCAGAGAAATGAAGGAATTCCGAATGCTTCAGTTACAAAACCGACCTATCGAAAAGGTTATTGATGTAATACCAGGAGAGTTAACAAGAGACCTTGAACTAAAAGAATTTCAGGAGCTGAACGGGATTCTGGCAGGAGGGTTACCAGCCAGGATTCAGCAACTTGAAACCTTTCTAAAGTCCATAGACCAAATAGTACCTGTGATTTTAATTGAGGTACTCATTATTGACATCAAAAAAAGTCACACAGTATCAACAGGAATAGAAGCCGGACTCGGTGAAAAACCTGTAACTACACAGGGCAAGGTCTTTCCGGAAATTGATATGAATTTGGGTGCACAATCGATCAATAACCTGATCAATAGCTTTAATGGGTTTGGTACCGTAAAGATCGGAAAAGTAACCCCCAATTTTTACTTAAACCTTAAAGCTATGGAAAATGACGGGTTTATAAATATCAGATCCACACCAAAGCTGTCTACCCTGAATGGGCACGAAGCATCGCTAAGTATTGGCAACACTGAATATTATCTTGAAGAACAGAGTAATATCTATGGCTCTTTAAGTGCCCAACAGACCATAACCCGCAATTACAAATCAGTGACAGCTGAGTTATCCGTTAAGATTAAACCGGTAGTATCGGGAGATGACCAGATAACACTTGAAGTAGAAGTAAACCAGGGAGACTTTACTGAACGTATATCCAAATATGCTCCTCCGGGAGAGGTGTCCAGAAAATTCAAATCCCTGATTCGGGTGAAAAATCAGGAAATGGTTCTTCTGGGAGGATTAGAGGAAAAGCGTAAACGTGAATCCGGTTCCGGTGTACCATTACTGGCAAGGATTCCAGTAATTAAATGGCTGTTTAGCAGCAATACAAGCGAAAAAACAAATTCAAAACTTAATATATTCATTAACCAACCATTATCGATTAAAAATTGGCAGATGCTGGAACGGTACCTAAATAGCAGATTTGTTAAAAATTCATCCGTATACGGGATGTATTGCCATATTGGGAATGATGGGGAAAATACCTTTGCACTTGTATATGTTGAAAATAAAAAAGGACTTCTCAGTTTTGAATGTATATATACTCCATTTAACCATTTGGATGAAATAAAAGTGGCAATAAAAAAGGATGTGCCAATTTATTTAATTGTAGATGGAAAAGGAGTGCTTCTGAAAAAAATAATTCCAGATCCGGACAAAGCAATTATTAAGCAGATTATTCCCAGTGCTCAAGACCATGAATTTATATCAGATCATATTTCTACCCGGGATAAGTCGATTATTGCTGCCCTTGCACGCACCGATTTACTCACTGATATAGTTATCCAATGCAAAGAGGCCGGTTTAAATGTGATACATGTTTCACTGGGACCGATAAAAGCATGTAAAGTTCCCGGATATTATAAGGAACTGAGGCAGACAATAAACTTTGGTAACTATTCGATCACGTATGATAGTGAAAATGATGCTGTAAATGATATTATCAAAACGGATCAAAACCAGCCCTTTGAAATTTTGAAGATTGATTATCAGCAGGTTAAATCCTTTTACATGCCCGCACTGGGAGCTGGTATGGAATTCTTTATTGAAGAAAACCATGATTGTGACTTTAACCTGGTAAATACCAACCGGAAGGAATTTTTATCATCGATACTTGTAAAAAAGCTCGGTATTGGAATGGGAATATTGGTATTCCTTATCCTTATGATTAATACATTGTTTTATTTCCATTATACAGATCAGCTGAACCAGCTTGAAGGTAAAATTTCGGGAGACAAAAATATTCTGGTAGTTCTTGATTCATTGAAGAAAGAGGTAAAGTGGAAGGAAAAGTTCATGAAGGAAACGGGCATCTTAAAAAACAGCCGTTTTTCTTTTTATGCAGACCGAATTGCCAAAACCGTTCCAATTAGTATTTCACTTGAAAAACTGGATATCAACCCCATTATAGGGAAAGTACGCAGTAACAAGGAGGTTTTGGTTGAACCAAACAAGGTAAGAATTGAAGGCTATACAAAAAGCAGTGTTTCTTTGAATGATTGGGTAAAAAGCATGGAAAACTGGAATGGATAAGTAAAGCCCAAATCCAAAGCTATGCCCAGTCAGACGATAAGACAAGCGGGGCATTTACCGTTGAACTCAATTTAATTTCCCGATAAATCATGTTTAAAGGAGTCACATATAAGCAATGGTTAAGGGTTTTTCCTATTCTGGCAGGAATTTCCCTGATCCTTGTTTATTGGCTGGCCATAAGTGAAACTGTAGGACTTAGAAACAAGTACCGGCAACTTGAAAGAGAATCAGAAGGTTTTGGGGAGCGCCCCAGCGGAAATTGGACATTTAAGAAGCCAATTGGAAGAACTAAACAGGATAATGGGAGACAAGGGGCTACTCAGTGAAGCTGATCCCCTTATTCAAATTGCCAGCACCGATGGCTGAAAAGCAAGGTATTGTAATATCAGGATTTCAACCATCACATGTGTTTAATAATCAGAATTATGTTGTGGAAACCAGAA
>JAAUTT010000874.1 GCA_012031335.1 Bacteroidales bacterium
TATCGAAAATATCAGGACAAAGGACTGGTGATTCTCGGTTTTCCCTGTAACCAGTTTGCCAACCAGGAGCCTGGCGACGAAAAACAAATCGCCGAAGGTTGTCTGGTGAATTATGGCGTGAGCTTTCCCATGTTTTCAAAAATTGAAGTTAATGGCGAGAATGCTCACCCACTTTATAAATTTTTAAAGAAAAAACAACTAGGATTATTTGGAAGCAAGATAAAATGGAACTTCACCAAATTTCTTGTAAACAAGGATGGAAAGCCTGTAAAAAGGTTTGCTCCTGTTACAAAACCGGAGAAAATCGACAAATATCTGGAAAAGACGCTTTCGTAACAAAAGCTTATATTTAAATCAAAAAAGTTTATGGCATTTGAGCAGCTTAAACTCGAAAATCAATTATGCTTCCCGGTTTATGCCGTATCGCGGTTAATCACACGGGAGTATCAACCTTATCTCAACAAACTCGGAATCACCTATCCCCAATACCTTGTTTTGCTGGTATTATGGGAACATAGTTCCATGACTGTAAACGAAATATCCAAAAAGTTGATTCTTAATACCAATACCATTACACCGCTTTTGAAGCGGATGGAAAGTCTTGGGATAATAACACGACTGCGATCGGGGAGCGACGAAAGAAAGGTGATTATTCAGTTAACTGAAAAAGGGAACTAATGCAAACCGAAGCAGCCAAAATTCCCGAACAGCTTGGAGCTGAAATTACTTCGGAAGCAATGAACATCAATGAGCTGCTTGATTTAAAAGAAAAGCTTTATACAATTATTCGGTACCTCGCAAAAAAAGAACGAAAAGATTCCGGGCAGTTTTATGAAGTTATATTTCAGTCTCAGAAATGCATAGTTGATGGCAATATCGTCCAGCCCGGCCTGCTTTTCTTTTGAAAGGTACATATTGAAATATTGCCAGAAGAGGGACAAGTCAAAATTGTTGCCCAATGAAATATCAACACTGGGACCCGCATACCATCCTGTAATCCGATAGAAATACATACCCGAAAGGCTGATATTTACCAAGGGATGCACCGGATATGTGAACGAAAGGAGCGAGGAGAGCCGCGAAAAAGCCATGTTGCGAATGCTTATCGTTTCGGAAAATATAGAGGTAAGTGAAGTGGAGAGCGTGGAAATATCGTTGCTCGAATACAAAAATTCACTCATCAGGTGCGCCGAATTGGGGAAAGTATAATCAAAAGAAACCGAAGCGAGTGTCAGCTTTTCCATGTTGTGGTTGTATGCCGACGAATCCTTGTAAGGAAACAAAGAAGTAATCTCACCCCTGAAACCAACCGATTTGAGATTTCCCGACCATCCGGCTCCTACAACAAGTTCTTCTTCGTTCATGGTACCTCCTAAAACCTGAAAATCATAGCCTTTGATATTTGCGCGGTATAAAGCAGCGGCAGTTAAATTGTTTTGATGATCAATTTTCAGGACAGCTTCGGCTGATGAAGCCATGCCGGTATAATATTGAACACGGATAGCATCACTGCCTGGTTTTTCAGGATAATCGAAATCGAAATAATTCGAAGCATTAAATATATCATTTGGATTCCAGGCAAAGCTCTGCGACCAGTTGATACGCTGCCTGCCAATGTTTATTTCAAGTTTATCCCTTGTAAATTGAAAATACAACCTATCAACCGACGAGTTCAGGAGAAAGTCGCCTTTACTGTAAAATGTTTTCGATAGTTGCATAAAGCCAAGGTCACTTTCGAACTGATCTCCAATGAAAGGTTGTTGCGAATATGTTTCGTCGTAAACCAAACGATTCCGCACCTGGACCGAGAAGCTAAAGTTTTTGGCCGGGTACCAGAAAAAGTTCAAACGGTTATGGAGCAGGGCATCTTTATGCTTTTCCTGTCCAGTTGGCCGGAAGAGGGAATCGGACATACTCTTTTTAGCCGATCCCAGTACACTCACATATCCGTTTAACGACCATTTTGCAGTATCCTGGGCGCAGAGCACCGAAGATAAAATGAAAAATGCGGTGAGTATAAAAAGAATCCTTTTCATATGGTATTTCTTAAGTTCTCAGCGTCTCATCCTTTATCACTTTTCCGTCTTCGATGGTAATAACCCGGCGTGCTTTTTTCATCACCCTTGGATCGTGTGTCGAAAAAATAAAGGTGACATGCTCTTCTCGGTTTAGCTTTTCCATAATATCCAAAAGATTTTCGGTCGATTTGGAATCGAGGTTGGCTGTAGGTTCATCGGCAAGGACAAATTTAGGTTTGGATGCTAAAGCTCTTGCAACAGCCACACGTTGTTGCTGTCCGCCCGATAAACGATTGGGTCGGCTGTTAAGGCGATCGCCTAATCCCACCTGCTCCAGCAGTTCTTTGGTTCTTTTGTCTTTTTCGGCTTTAGACCGGCCCTGGAGATCCATGATAAATTCTACATTCTCTTTGGCAGTTAATACCGGGATAAGGTTATAAGCCTGAAAAACAAACCCAATATTATGAAGACGGAAATCGATCAACTGCGAGGGTGCAAGTTCATTGATTTTAACATTGCCAATGGTAATTTCGCCCGAGTTGGCTTATCCAAACCACCAAGCATATTAAGCAAGGTAGTTTTTCCCGAACCTGATGGACCAACTATTGCAGCAAATTCACCTTCTTCGAAAGAGAGACTGATTCCGTCTACTGCGTTCACCTGAACTTCAGAGTCTATGTAAGTTTTATGAACGTTGTTTATGTCAATTACTTTCATTTTATTATCATTGAATATTGTTAAACATCACTACGAATTGCATCGGCAGGTTTCAGCTTCAATGCTTTGATTGCCGGATATATAGCAGATAGTATGCTCGCTATTACCACCATAATTGTCACTTTGATCACTATTTCCATAGATAGTACGGGATAAATAATAGAGGCGTATCCCATTGATTCGTATACATCGCTGCCTGTTGAGAGGTTGATCCCTGTATTTCCAAAGTACAACGATAAAAGGCTTGCAAAGACAATACCCACTACCATGCCCGATATGGTTAGAAATATGGTTTCGAGCAGTATCATGTTAAAGATTCTTTTGCGATTCATCCCAATGGCCATAAGCATGCCAATTTCTTTTACCCTTTCGAGCACAGCCATCAGCATTGTATTGATA
>JAAUTT010000875.1 GCA_012031335.1 Bacteroidales bacterium
AATATCGAGCGGAAATAATTCAGGTCCTTTATTTTTTTCGAAAATGGAGTAAGGTAATAATTGCTGTAAACCTGAATGTTCTTATAACCCATTCGTGCAGTTAATCCGAGTCGTAAAGGATTTATATTAAAATCATCAGGTTCTTTTTCCTTATGTTTATCATCCTGGAAGACAACCTTTGTATGTGATCCGATTTTTAATCCTCCAATTGCCCCTGCTGACAGGTGCAGACGATTTGTTCTTGAACCTTTTCCCAGCTGGAGCTCAAGCAAAGCCGGAACATTGAGAAAAGTAGTTGTGAGCTTAGATTTCGTTACCGGTTCATTAAAGACCACTTCTTCTATCATTCCCATTTCATTTTTTTGAATTGAATTTTTACCATCAAAGAAGTAATTGTTGAATTCAAACCCCAATCCGGTAACTATTCCAAGCGTGAGCCAATTAGTCCGAGACTCGTTTGGAGAAAATTTAAGTTTATGTTCCAGCTCCTGCCTGTGTTTAAGTCCATATACTGATCTTCGGGCACCCTGCTAATTGAAAAGTCATCATCGAGAAAATTGTTAAATCCCCATTCAAAACCGGCAAGATGTCCCTTGAACTTTCTTTTTCCGGGTTCATCAATGTCTGTCCAATCATCATCATCATCCCAATCATCATCATCGTCACGGATTTTTAATGAAGTGCCGTCCTCCTCCTCAACAATATACAGGTCTCTCTTTCCTAATTTTATTTTGGTGGTATCGGCCAATTCTTCTTTAATCACTTCATCATCAATGATAATGTCAATTCCTTCATCATCATCTTCGATTATTATTGCTGATGTATCTTCGAGCTCCTGCAATACATCTGAATAAGGATCATCCTCCTGCCCAAACGATAAGTTTATGATTAAAAAAAATAACCCAACTGCTATACCTAATTTTTTCATGTTCTTTAAATTTTGTGGTATGACGATTGAAGATTTAAATAAGTTACAGCAGGTTTATCTTTTTCTTTGTGTGGAAAACCCAAAGTTTTCAGAACCAATTTCAAATTTAACAATTTTCCCGGACGGGTCAGTCTTTTTTTCGAGACGAAGGTTCGACTCGGTAAGATAGTTGACCCCTTTAACACCAACTTCAGCCAACGCCCACAGATCAATTTTTTCAGGAATTTGTATTTGTTCCGGTTTAAATATGAACTGGTCACGAATGTTTTTTTTGTTTTCCGGTTTTTCGGATTCATAAACTAAAGATGCCTGTAATACGTTTATTTCTTTCTCTACTGGAATATACTCATATTGAACAGGTTTGATTTTTTCCAAAAGAGAATAGGCTTGCAATTCATTCTGCAGATTTAATTTCATTTCAGGTTTTGGTATTTTTTTCGTCGGGGAGGTTTTCAAATCAGTCTTTTTTATTACTATTGGTTCCGGGATTTGAAAATTCTCATTGATCTCCTGCTTAAGGGGTGAATAAGAATATATCTGTGTTATATCTATTGGTTCATTTCTGGTAACAAGAAAAAGGATACCAATAATCGAAGCTGCAACTGCAACAGCATAAAACAAGTACCTCACCGGTTTATTCACTGTTTTCTTCAGGCTGTTTTTACCGGAATAAAAAACCGAAAGCTCGGGATTAAACCTGATTTGTTGGTATAATTGAAATATTGGTTCTTTTGTGGGGTTCTGCTTTATGAAATTCTGAAGTTTGTTTTCAGAATTAACATCAAGGTCACCTTCATAGTGAGCAATACAAAATTCCTCAAAATTTTCGTCAGTAACAGATGCAATATCCTCAAAATTTCTTTTCAGGAATAGTTTATTATGTAATTGAATAGATTCAGCAGGTATCCCAATTTTTTGAAATTGATAAAACTCTTCCTCTATATCCTGGTTTTCTGAAATAAACGCCATCATCTCTGCAATTTGCAAAGCATCAAGCCTGCCATCGTAATAATCGATAAACCAGATTTCGTAATTATTTCTGTTAATGTCTATTTTTTTCATTTTAAATCACTTTTTCGATGCTTCCGATGTATTTTTTCAAAAACATTCTTCCGCGGTAAATGTAAACTTTTACCTGTGATTCATTCAGACCTGTTATTTCTGCAATTTCATCGTACGAATACCCTTCATAATCATGCAGCATAATCACCGATCGCTGAATATCGGCAATTGCCCGATGGCTTCGTTCAGGATTTCCGATAAATCGCTGTAGTCGTTGTAATACGCAACATGGTCCGATTTTACTTCATTGTAATCTGCTTTGTATTTATTTTTCTGGTGTAATCAATCATAGTATGATAAGCAGTTGTAAATAAATACGATTTAACCTTTTCAGGAGAAACTTCATCTACTTTCACCCACAATTTGGTGTAGGTATCCTGAATGATATCCCGCGCCGTTTCAACAATACCAAGGTTTTTCAGAACAAACCGGTAAAGTCTGTCGGCATACTCTTCAACGCACTGATTGTATTCGGCTACAGTCATTACTACATTAAAACTTAACCTATGACGTACTACTTAATGAATAGTTACAGCTGGTCAAAAGTATTTATAATTTTATTAAAAAAATTTATGCCATAGAAGCTGTTTTGAAATATATTAAGATTCTATTCAGAAGAACTATGTGATTGGTTATGAAATGGCAATATAATGGATCAGATACTCCTTTAACCATAAGAAATAGAGGATCAACACTGAATTGGAATGTTCACAATCTGTCCCGATAGGGACAAAATATATGTAGCTGAAATAAAAATTATTAGATTAGTCCCGTAGGGACGTAATATTAAATAAATTGATTTCGTCCCTACGGGACTGTTGTTGCTGCTATCTAATTTTGCTATAGACATTTAGTCCCTAAAGGACTTCTCTCATAAATGAATTATTCAAATATTGAAACAGAAGGTTCTCAATCAGTCCCTTTAGGGATAAAATAGATGGCTAACATATAAAACTCCTTGTGAGGGCTTGCAGCCTTAATGAACAAATGTACACGCCATTAGCTTGAGTAAAGCTTTGTAAGAATAAAATAATGGTTTTTACATTTTTTAAACCACTTAGACATATAGCTGATGATTAAAGAAAAAGAGGGTTATCGTAAATAAAATTTCTCACAGAGATTAAAATCCTAATTGTATAAAG
>JAAUTT010000876.1 GCA_012031335.1 Bacteroidales bacterium
AGACTGATAAAGTTCGGTTCTAAAATCCCGTTCTACTCATACCGCCAACCGTTAGCGCCAATTTAACTGCATAGCAAATTAGACATAATGAGAGATATAAAAATTTGGATAATAATAGGATTAGCATTTCAATTGATAAGCTGTTCTTCGACAAAAAACTTGATTACATTAGATTCAGACAAGATGGTTAAAGTTAATTCATTTGATGTGGAGGGGAAGCATCTAATAGTTGGACTAAGTTACGCTGACTCATTATGGGTAAACGGAGACTTTTATAATTCAACCAAAGAGATGTGGAATTCAGCCTTGTTAGAATTGAGAGGTCCTAAGGTTGTTTATAATAAAAGTGATTTTTCAAAGAATCCGAATACAATAAGATTTGTTGATTACGATAGAGAAAAGAACATTTTGATAAATGGATTTTTTGATAGTGAAATAGATTTCGGTTTAAATAGTAAATACAAATCAGAATGTAGAACGATTGATTATTCAGTTAAATACCAAAATGACAAAAGCATAAATGGACTCTTTATTATTGAGAATCGAAACTATAGTAGAACTTCTGGTCATGAAATTAGTAGCCCGACTGGATTTTGGTTTTCAATTCGGTGGTAATGTATATTTAGATAGCAATTACATTGATAATGACAAAGGATTAATGACGCAATCCTTTAATATGGTCAAGTTTACCAATGAAAAATTTACAAACTTTTAAGCCAATTGAAAAGTATGATTATTACCCAACAGCTGTAAATAGTGTCGTTTCTACATCAGAAAGTGTTTTTCTAAATACACGAGATAGAAGTTCATATAGTTCAAATCTCATGAAATTTGACAATAAATTAATTGAGCAAGGTTCTGTTAAAATACCAAGCTTTAGCTATTATCCCGATATGCTTTCATTTGGAGACTCAGTTTATATTTTGGCACATAAAAGAAATAATGAGCTTAGCCTAATCACAATTGGCTCTAATTTAGAATCTGTTAAGACTGGTGAGATTTTAAGCGACTTATGTAAACCATCTTCGCCTAATGATAATTATAAGCTAACCGAATTGAATGGAGAGTTATTAGTTGTTGAGATTAAAAAGAACTTAACTGACAACTTAGAAACGAACACAATTACAATAATATCACTAAAAGAAAAACTCATGATTTCAAAGACTGAGATATCAAAGATTAATAACCTGAATATTAAACTGACAGATAAATACTTATTTATAGGAGGTGATTTTGAGAAAATACTAAAAGTAGATAATGAAGTATTTAACCTAAATTGAGCGATTCAAGAATTCAGAGTGGCATTTAAGACTGCTTGAATCTTTTTTTTATGTTTTAGTGTGAAAAAGTTCTTGATTTGGGAATTTTTGTATTGAGCACGACTTTTTTCAATAAAAAAATGATGTTTTACAGTCAGATATTCAGTTAGTTGCATAGCTTTCCCATTAACCTTAGGTTTCACGACTATTATATTTTCCGCACCTCTTCTTACGCAAGCTGTATCCGCGGGGGCGATTGGCACCGTTCCCATAATTCTACAATATTAATGGTTTCATAAATAGTCCTGCTCACGTTCAGTTTTATGCTTCTTGCCCCTGTTGTGATTTTGGCCGCAAAATCTATCAGTTTCCTTCTAAAAGTGTTTGGATAGGTTGTGATTGGGATAATATCGGCAGTCACATCTTGTTTATATGCCTCGAAAAGAAAATGGGTTATTACCAGGATAAAGTAATAGGCGCGGTTCATGCCAAAGGATTTGAACGGCAACTGTTCTTTGGTGGCCAGTTCTTTTATGCTCCTGTGTATCAGTTCGTCAGCGCCCCTTTCATGTGACATTTGTATAATGGCTTTTGTTTCAAAAAAAGATTCGCCGCCTGCTGCCCTGAGTTTATCGTCGGCTTCTTTACAGTTGCCTATATTGGTGTAAATGACATTGTCGGGTTTGCTGAAATCCAACACGTATTGGCCATCTTCGTCACGTTTGAGTTTGGTGAATATGCACCGCCTGAATTTCTTCCATGACTTTAGCTTGTTCCCGAATTCAACAAATCCCCATATGGCCTTGTTTTTCTTCAATTCCCCAAAGTTGTCGGAAGGCAAGTCCCTCACGTATTCTTTAACATCTGCATAGATCTTGCTTGTTGTAACGTAATGTATGCCAAGCTCCTGCTCAAAGTTGTCATATGCTTTTTGGTCGGAAAAACCACTATCGGCACATAGTATAATGGGGACCTGATCGGAATAGCGCTTACGGATCAGCTTTACAATGGCCTTTACCCTGTCCGTATAATCGCTGCCGTGGTTAGAATGGGCACTGCCCTTTCGGAAAAGTACATCTATCAGGAACGGCCCCCAACAAATGTGCAATGGCTGAAAGCCCTTTTTCTTTTTGTAAGTTGTTTCGCTCCCTTCGCGCTTTTTGCATCATCGTTGTCAAGTACCATGGTATCGATGCCCAAGATGATAATTTTTGGACGCACAATATTCAACCTCCAAATGAACAGTTCGTGCAATATCTTATTGAATATCAGGTTAGTGATAACAGAAAGCTTTGCAAAGAAACGTTTTACTTGATGTGAAGATGCCAATTCTTCCGTATTGTTTTCTAGAAGTGCCGCATAACCTTCATCGGTCTTGAGTTGATCGAAGCAGGATATGGCTGTATTTGTCCCGTCCATACAAAATGCGAACATCTGTTTGAGAAACTGGTTGAGCTGCAAACCTTTGCTGCTTTTAGTAAGCAATGAAATTAAGGTGCCCGATATTAAGGCATAAAGGCCGGTTTTATCAATATAGCGGAGAAATAAGGGGAGTCCGCCGCGAGCCGAAATTTTATCGTTTGTAATGCCTATTTTTGTTATTTTAGTACCCATAAAAGATGTTCTTGCTCACTTAATAAGTGATGTGTTATTTTTTTGTTTTAACACCTTTAAGATACTCATTAACAATTTGTTATGCAAGACATCTTTTAATTATTTTTCCACTAATCGCTCAATTTAGGTGAAAATTGGTAAAGAAAAAACTTCCGATACGTTGGGACAAGTTTGCAAAAGAGAACCTTGATGCTATTTATGAATATATTGCATTGGACTCTGTAAGTGCTGCCCGTAAAGTAAAGAAAGAATTAG
>JAAUTT010000877.1 GCA_012031335.1 Bacteroidales bacterium
GATTTCTTCCCCTTGCCCGTTTCAGAAATTGATTTGACAAACGGAGCTTTGGTTCAGTACGGAGGCTGGCAATAAAACCAAAACAAACAGCCATGGAAGAACAAAAATACAATCAACAGGAAAACTGAGTGTATTTTCATGATATGATTTAACAAAATCGGCAAATGGGGTTCTACGGTTTTTTAAATCAACAAATAATATAAATTTTTAGAACCCTTATAGTATTAATTAAATAAATAAAAAGCATGAATCTAAAATTTACATTTTTAAAAAGAAGTTTGGCCTTAACATTAATTTGTTTGGCATTAAACGTATCGGTATGGGCCCAGCACGAGGTTGCCAGTGGCGGTATGCCTGCAAATGCCGGAGATGATTGGACCTGGGGATGGAGAAATGGCTCCTCTGAACAATCATCAGTAGAATTTGGGATCAGCGATGCTTCCTTAGTGCCCGATGGGGCCACGAGCACGACTGCGGTCCAGCTTAAATTCTCATCGCCCGCCTGGAACGAAACACAGTTATGGCAAGTAGTAACCCTTACCAAGGGTGTAGAGTACTTTCTGAATGCCAAACTGAAAATTGAAATTCCTGCTGCCAATACGTGGATACAGGGTTTCTTAAAACCTTGGGAAGAGCCTAGTCTTGCCAATCAAAAAAGCTACGATGACCCACAGCTGGCAAATGCTACCCAATTGCTTGCCTTGCATGTGTTTACGGACAAATCGGAAGATATAATCACACACGATGGCGATTTCCCAAAAAATGTTGCCGGGAACCAATACCTGACCGGAACATCGCTTACTCCTGATGCAACCGGCGACTACATTGTTTTATTTAAGTTTGGCGGTGGAGTTGAAACGCAGCAATCTGGCACCTTAACCGATGTTACGGTAACTGCCGGCGAAGCAACGTTGGTGAACCTGTTAGACAAAAACGTGATAAAAGCCTACCCAACCGTATGCGATGAGTTTATTACGGTTACCGGAATTAGGTCGAACGCAGGGGCTGAAATTTACAGCATGACCGGAAAGCTGATTTCGAGCCGTACCATTGCGAATAACGAAAACCTTGATGTAAGCAGCCTGAATCCGGGAATGTACATTCTACAAATTACCGATGGACAAGACAAGAGCACATTAAAATTCTTTAAACGCTAACACAAAAGCACAAACCAACTTCATTTTTGAAACAAATTGAGTGTTGGCATGCTGTGCCATGTGGCATACTGAAGCATAGCTCCCGGAAGCAATAAAGTTTGCTTTCGGGAGCTGCTATGCTGTTAGGCATTGAAATAGTGAGATAAGGCCAGCGGATTTGATTTTTCCACCCACATTTTGTTCCTAACGGGACCATAAACAAAAATTAAAAAATTCACCAGTACCTCAAAATTTACCATAGCCGACAAACATGGCAATGAGTCAAATAAGAAAAAAAAGAAAGAGGTAACGAACTTGGAAAATGGTTTGTTGAAATAAACCCAGAATTATGGTAAAACGTGAATTATTAATTTCAAATCCCATAAAACAGTCAGTTTAAGCAGCTTTTTTACAAAATTACTGCTAACCAGCATAATTAACTTCTGCAATTTTTATTTCCCCTAACTATATAGCCGTTGGTTCAAAATGGTGCGGGACCAGCTACTTATTACAAATAAGCTTTTAGGGCCTCCCTAAGCTTTGTCAATGCCCTGGAAAGGTGTTTTTCCACCATTCGGTTAGAAATGTTCAGCCGCAGTGCAATTTCATGATTTTTCAAGTCATCTTTCCGGCTCAATATAAAGACTTGCCTGCATTTTTCTGGCAGGCGATCTATGGCATTTTCAAAATCGCCCCTTAACTGAGAGCACAATAAATACGAATAGCCGTTGCCAATAGTTTGGCTGGTTTGATTTTCGTCTGAAAACTCCAGTTTTCCAGTCTTGTTGCTGGTGCAGTTTCCGACTGCTCTCTGCCTTTAGAAAGTTGATCGATTCATTGTGGGCTATCTTATACAAATAAGAGGTTAGGGCTTTGGGCTCAAGTTTCAGTACCTTGCGTTTTTCCCACAACTTAAGAAAGGTTTCCTGGGTAATTTCTTCAGAAGCCTCTTTGCTTTTCACCTTCTGTTCTACATAATAAAAAACAGGAATGTAATATTTGTTCAGAACAACTCTTAGTTCAGCTTCTGTATTAAATCGAACAAATTCTTCCATTTAAGAAATACAAAGAAAAACACCAAGATTTATTAAACCGAAATATAAGTATTAAAATCAAAACTCATGCTATTCAACAGAAATTATCAGGACAAATATTCATGAAATATAATTTAGTGCCGTTTGGTTAAGGGTTTGCAACGGATGGCGGTATGAAATGTTGGGGGTTTCGGGCGATTTTCTGTCAAGTTATACAAAAGTTGTAGCGGGGCATAAACCCTTATTGGCTATTACCACGTGTTTTGGTGCTTTGCATTATTCAAAGTCAAGTATTATTTGAATATTTTCTTTTACCAAATCAATTAGTTCATCTGGTAAAACGCCAAGTCTTTTTGTCAATCTTTTATTGTCAATCGCTCGTATTTGGTCAATCATAATATCACAAGCCTGTTGGAGATTAGCTGTGCCTTTTTTAGGTGAACTCTTAAAATTTCCGAATCCTTTTTTACGTTTGTGGTAATTGGGCAAACAATGGTTGATGGGTGCGTAACCTGATTGAGTAAATTAGATTGAATAGCCAAAACTGGTCTTGTTTTACCATGTTCTGTTCCAATTTGTGGATTTAAGTCTGCAATCCATATTTCGAATTGTTTAATCGGCATAATCAATCTCCTCGAAGTCTTTAAGCACAGACATTGAATCAGATTTAACTAATTCAGATTCCTTTTTAAGTTTTTTCTCAAGTATCTGTTTGCGTTGAAGTTTATTATAAAACTCTATTGCTTCGTTTATGTATCGGTTCCGTGGCTTGTTGATCCGAGTGAGTATCTTTTCAGTCTCGCCGAAAATCGAATCATCTATTTTTAAGGATATTGTTTTCATGCCGTTTTATTTTTATATCGCAAAGGTATATCTTATTTGTATATTAATCAGGTATGTTTATCAGATTTCCCACCCTATAATCTCAGCCATAAATACTCAAAAAATGTAGCAATCA
>JAAUTT010000878.1 GCA_012031335.1 Bacteroidales bacterium
AGATGTTGCCCATTCTACCTGATAATCTCTCAACACAAGCTGTTCGGGGCAAACTACAGGAAGGTTTAACTCAAATACAAAGTGCGGAATGGGATCGAATGATCCAGAAAAAACAGTTTGGAACAGTATCGGCAACCATGCAATGGCCTTTATATACCGGTGGTAAAATCAGTGCAGCCAATAAAGTTGCCGGTATTGAGCAAAACGAAGCCAACGAGGTGCTCCGTCAGAAACATGGTGAATTACTTTCCGAACTTACAGATCGTTACTTTGGCTTGTGTTTGGCAAAACAAGCTGTACTAGTCCGCCAGGATGTTTATAAAGGTATGTATCGCCATCTTTCGGACGCAGAGAAAATGCAGCAGGATGGCCTTCTTGCCAATGCTGAAGTGATGCAGGCACGCTTGTATTTTTCGCAGGCCGACCGCGAATTGAAAAAAGCAATACGTACTGCCGGAATCCTGAACGAATCTCTCATCAATACCCTGGCTTTAGACAACGATACTTTGATTGAGCCGGTTACATCCCTGTTCTATCTCGATAGTATTGAAAATGCCGGCTACTTTATTGGTCTGGCCGAAAAGAAAAATCCGCAATTGCTGCAGATTGAAGGTAAAAAACAGATGGCACATTTAAATTACAAAGTTCAGCAATCGGATTATCTACCAACCGTGGCAATGCAGGGTATGTATGATATTGTTAACAAGGATCTTTCGCCTTATAGTCCCGAATGGATGGTGGGTGTTGGATTGCGATGGACACTTTTTGATGGCACTGCACGTTACCGCAAAGTCTTGGCTGCTTCGGCCAAAACCAATCAGGTAAATGAATTTCAGGAAAAAGCACAAACAGATATATCAACGCTTATTTATAAGCTTCATCAGGAACTTAATACTTACAGAGAACAGCTTATCGCTCTTGAAAGTGCACAGGCTTTCGCTGAAGAATACCTTCGTATCCGTGAAAAAGGTTTTCATGAAGAAATGACCAATGCAACGGAAGTTGTAGATGCCAGAATGGCACTTGCCCAGGTTAAAATAGAACGATTGCAGGCCATGTACAGCTATGATGTCACCCTGGCCAAGCTGTTGCAAACGGCTGGAATTCCTGAGGAATTTCCAGCTTACAGCCAAAGAAAAAACGTTAAAACAGAAATGTACCAGTCTCAGAATATATAATATTGGAAATGTACATGATTCAAAATAATTCTCTATTGAGTCAACCAAAAAGATCATGGCTGTTTCTTTAACTATTAATAAAAGAATTATTTACGCATGCGACACACCTGTTTCCATAAAGCAGAAAATTACAATTTTTCGATTTTGGATTTCTGCCCGGTTGCTCACAGTGGTATGCGACCTTTTTAAAACAAATGATTAACTTATGAAAAAGAATGGAAATGTACTCGCTGCTATTGGGATTGCAGCATTGATAATTTTTCTGATTTACTCAACATGGACAATCAGTCGTCCCAAACCTCTTGAAGTGCAGGGTGAAGTGGAAGCGACACAGATAAAAGTTGCCTCCAAGCTCATAGGGCGTGTCGACAGCCTCCCAATTCATAAAGGCGATTTTGTAAAAAAAGGTCAATTGCTTTTTACCCTGAGTAGTCCGGAAATAGAGGCCAAACTCGAACAGGCCAACGCAGCGCTAAAAGGGGCAGAAGCTCAAAATTCGAAAGCCCTTGCCGGAGCTCAAACCGAAGATATACAGGCAGCTTACGACACATACATGAAGGCTCAGGTTGCCTATGAACTTGCTGAAAAAACATTTAAAAGAGTATCCAACCTTTATAAAGAAGGGGTTTTGCCTGCTCAAAAGTATGATGAAGCTGAAACCAATATGAAAGCTGCACGTGAAACAGCAAGCGCTGCAAAGTCTATTTGGGAAAAAGCCAAAAAAGGTACCCGCATAGAGGATAAGGCGGCAGCCAGATCACTGGTCGACAGAGCCGAAGGAGCCATTAAAGAAGTGGAGTCGTACCTTAACGAAATGAATATTTATTCGCCAATTGATGGTGAAGTATCCAATATCATTGCCGAATCGGGCGAACTGGTTGCTGCGGGTTACCCAGTGGTTACCCTGGTCAAACTAAACGATCACTGGATAACATTTAACCTGCGAGAAGATCTGCTGGCTTCAATTCAAAAAGGAAGTGTTTTTAAAGCAAAATTCCCTGCTTTGGGAAACAAAGAAATTGACCTAAAAGTTACCTATATCAATGTTCTTGGCAGTTTTGCCACCTGGAATGCCACCAAAACATCGGGCGATTTCGATATGAAGACCTTTGAGGTACATGCCGTACCAGTTGAAAAAACTGATGGTTTACGTCCTGGAATGAGTGCATTGGTCGATTGGAAAAGGGTGATGAAGGCAAAAAATAAATGGAACAACAAGCCATAATTCAGGAAACAACCCTTTCTCCGGAAGCAAAGGAAAAAAGTCCGTTTCGAAAAGTAGTTTCGCGCGAATGGCGCCGGATTACCCGCAGATGGCCTTTACTCTTCGTTACATTTATTGGCCCGGTGTTTTCTTTTTTGCTGATTGTATGGATCTTTTCGTACAATACCCCAAGAGAGCTCCCGGTTGCCATAGTTGATATGGATCATACGGCACTTTCGCGACAAATAACCCGTATGACTGACGCAACGGCCATTGCTTCTGTTATGAGAAATTTTGGCAGCCTAACCGAAGCCCGAAAAGCAATAGAAAGTGGTAAAGTTGATGCGGTTCTTTATATTCCGTCGGACACCGAAAAGAAAGTATACAAAGGCCACAGCGTTAACCTGGCATTGTATTTAAACAATACAAATGTGATCAAGAGTGGACTTCTCAATAGCGGGATCAGAAAAGCTATTGGAACATTATCAGCGGGTATAAAACTTCAGGTACAGATGAAATCGGGGAAAGCCAGTCGCAGGCAATATCGGGAATTGTACCCGTTCAGCTGAACTCAAACCTGCTTTTCAACCCTTATACCAGTTATTCGTACTACTTAACAGTAGGACTGATGCCTGTTCTGCTGATTGTTTTCACCTTATTGAGTTGTATTTATACCCTGGGGGATGAGCTTTACCTTGGAACCGGTCCCAAATGGCTGCGACTGGCAGGTAAGAATTTTCCGG
>JAAUTT010000879.1 GCA_012031335.1 Bacteroidales bacterium
CAATCCGAAACCTCCTTAAGTTTTTCAATATTAACGGAGCAAAAAACGCCTCTCTCCCCTGCTGTGTTATCATCAATAATCCACATTCTGCAAGTATTTTAACATGCTTCGAAACTGCTGGACGGCTAATATCAAACTTATCGGCCACGGCATTCAGGTTTAACGTTTCGTTTACAAGCATATGAATAATTTCCCTTCTTGTAGGATCAGCTATTGCCTGAAATACATCTCTCCTTGTCTCCATAAATTGATTTCAATTATGTAACCAAATGTTTACACAATAAATAAAACCATCTGGTTACATAAATGTTCAAATTATTTTTTATTGGAAAAATACTTTTTTTATTAAAAATATTTATCTTTGACCGTCCGTTCAATCATAAAACTTATGTCACCTCGAACCGAAGAACAATTTGAATGATACGTCAGGAAAAGCGGGTGCTTATTATGGAAACCGCGTTGGAACTTTTTGCTGCCAATGGCTACGAAAACACCACAATTAACCAGATTGCCAAAAAAGCCAATATCTCAAAAGGTTTGTTATAATAATTATTTCACAAGTTAAGGAAGAGCTTATGGAAGCCATTCTGGACAAAGGAATTGATGATATGCTTGCAGTTTTCGATCCCAACAAAGATGGCGTTCTGGATAATATGGAAATGGAATTTTTATAACAGCCACCTTCCGTATGATCAAAGAGAACCGGAAAATTTGGAAGCTTTATATCGCTATATCTTTTCAACCATCGGTGTATAAAACCATTGAAAAAAGAAGCAAAGAACTTTTCGAGCCCATGCTTTCAACTATGAATAGCTATTTCAAAGAAAACAGGTTTGAGAATCCGCAACTGGAGACTTTCATTTTCAGTGCCCTGATGGACGGGATAGCCATGGACTATATTATGGCACCCGATATATATCCCCTTGATGATGTTGTGAACGAATTAAAAAACAGATACTGTAAACAGAAATAATTTATTTATGAATAGAATTAAATCAACAATATTGATGTTTCTGGCTTTTCCTGTCATGCTTATTGCACAGGATGCAAAAGAATAGTAAAAAAGGCCGATGCCAAAATGAAAGGGGAACAGTCGAGCATCAGCCAGATGACGATGAAGATTGTTCGTCCCACCTGGGACCGCACCGTGAGCTTTAAAAGCTGGAGCAAAGGAACTGATTATTCCCTGGTATTAATTACCGCTCCGGCCAAAGAAAAAGGACAATCGTTCCTGAAGTTCAAACGCGAAATGTGGAGCTGGAATCCTGGTATCAACCGGATGATCAAACTCCCTCCTTCCATGTTATCGCAAGGTTGGATGGGCTCCGACTTTACCAACGACGATCTCCTGAATGAGTCGTCTATCGTGGTCGATTACACCCACAAATTACTTGGCAAAGAAAACATATCGGGGAAGAGCTGTCATAAAATTGAACTGATACCCAAAGAAAATGCTCCGGTGGTTTGGGGGAAAAATCATATTATGGATATCGGCCGACGAATATTTGCAGCTGAAATCGGAATATTACGATGAAGATAATTACCTTGTAAAGACTGAGATTGCCTCAGAAATTAAAACTATGAGCGGGCGGGTTATTCCAACGCGGTTCGAACTTGTTCCGGCCGAAAAAAGACGGAAACAAAACCATTCTGATCCTCGATATGATCGAATTCAACAGTCCGATCTCCGAAAACTTTTTTACACAGCAGAATATGAAAAAGCTTAGGTAATAGAACCTGCAAAACATCCTTTTATGGATGTTCCATGTGACTTTAACAAATAAAATTAAAACATGCAACATATAAATGGCCTGGAGAAACCTGTGGAGGAACAAACGACGTACCCTCATAACAGTTGCCGCAGTTGTCTTCGCAGTTTTCCTGTCGACTTTTATGAGTTCGATGCAGGAAGGCACCTATTCCAAAATGATTGAGAACACCGTAAGTTTTTATTCGGGATACATCCAGGTGCATCATCCCGATTATTGGGAGTCGCGGTCTATCAACGATATTTATGCTCCTGAGAAGGCGTTCTTCGATAAAATTGACGGTACCCCAAATGTTACCATGAGTTTTCCAAGAATGGAATCGTTTACACTGCTTTCAACCGGCGAAGATACCAAAGCCGCAGCATTGATAGGGGTTGATCCTGTAAAGGAAAACCAGATGACCAAATTAGCCAAATGGGTTGAAAAAGGCCAATACCTAAAGCCTGGCGATGATGGCCTGCTCCTGGCAAAAAACCTCGCTCAACAATTGAAGGTGAATATTGGCGATACCATGGTACTTTTCAGTACCGGATATCATGGAGCCACTTCGGCAGGTTTGTTTCCTGTAAAAGGAATACTGAATTTCCCTTCTCCCCAGATGAACAACATCGGCGCTTATGTCGACATAGAAAAGCCCGTGAGTTCTTTTCAACCGGCGAAATGATCACATCGACGGTGATTATGGTCGACGATTATGCCAAACTGAAGCACACCAAACACGTGATTGAGAAAAAACTTGGCAGCGATTACAAAATTATGACCTGGGACGAGATGCAACCCGAAATCGTTCAGATGATAGAACAGGATCGTGCCGGAGCAGTAATTATGAAAGCAATCATTTATATTGTAATAGGGTTTGGCATCCTGGGTACTATCATATGATGATGTCGGAACGGCGCAAAGAACTCGCCATCATGGTGGCTGTGGGTATGAAAAGAGGTAAAATTATCAATACCCTTTTCTTCGAAACCTTATATATTGGCTTGCTGGGAGTGTTATTTGGGTTTATCCTGAGTACTCCTGTAATGATGTGGCTGGTTCAACATCCCATTCCCCTCCCCGACAGCATGGCCGAGGTTTATGAGAAGTTCGGTTTCGAAGCAAAACTCTTCTTTTCTCTTTATTATTCGGTTTACCTGAATCAGATTTTAACGGTGTTTGCAATTACAATAGGAGTGTTTATCTATCCGCTGATCACTGTTGCAAGGTTCAAGCTTATTCAGACTTTAAGAAGTTAATTCATTCAAAATCAAAAAAATGTTAGTATCAATATCATGGAGAAATGTATGGCGGCATAAGCTTCGCAGCTCTGTCATACTTTTTGCAGTAGCGATAGGGATTTTTGCCGGAGTATTT
>JAAUTT010000019.1 GCA_012031335.1 Bacteroidales bacterium
CTAAGCAAAAGAAACATTTATAAGTGTATTTTTTACATTTATTTTTCATTAATCAGGAATTCTAATGCGTTATAATAATGAATATAATTGATAACCGATCTTTGCATCCAAATTTTTTGAAATATCAATAACCCCCCATTCAAACATTTACAGTAATTTTGATCTGCAATTCCCAAAACTAATGGCAATCATTTCTACTTCTTAGGAAATAACAGATTTTGTATTCAATACTTACTCTTAATTCTTATAACATGAGCCAGGTTTACAATAATGGTGTAATGTTCCAGTTTTTTTCACTGGTACCTGAATATGGACGATAGTCTCTGTGATGGCAAGCCCTTATGGAGTTTTCTTAAAAGTGAGGCCAGTCACCTGAAAGATATTGGCATAACAGCAGTGTGGCTCCCTCCGGTTTACAAAGCCTCAGGTGGATTAAACGACAACGGTTACTCGGTTTACGACCGTTTCGATCTGGGAGAATTTCCGCAATCGTGCGAATGGGACAGCATTACCTCAACAGGTCCTGTAAGAACCCGTTATGGCACTAAAGAGGAACTTCAGGAGGCAATAGAAGCGTTACACAGTCAGCCATGTGTTGTTCAGGTTTATGCCGATGTAGTAATAAACCATCAGAGTGGCGGGGGTGACGATGGCTTCTGGCAAGCCATACGAGTAGAAAAAAACGACAGAACACGTGAACGATGGGGATCGGGCTATGAAGAGGGTGAAATAGAAATAAGAGGCTATACAAAATTCTCATAGCCAGCCAGGAATGGCAGTTATTCGAGCTTTCACTGGCATTCACGGCATTTCAACGGTATCGATTCACCCGACACTATCCGGCAAAACGGCAATGTATTCAAAGATCCTCCCGGAAAGTATATTTACCGGTATCTTTATAATGAAAGCGAATTAATGATCCGACCTGGTTAAAATGTGGACAGGTATGTTCGCAAAAGGAAACTACGATTACGAAATGGGATGCGACCTCGACTTTGACCGATATGATGTGAGAGAAGAAATCAAATATTGGGGAAAGTGGCTAACCGATACACTTAACCTCGATGGCGTAAGGATAGATACCATTAAACATGTAAATGCAGCTTTTATAAGGGAATGGCTGGGACATATCCGTCACTATTCTCAAAAACCAAATAATTTCGCGGTTGGAGAATTTTATACCGAAGACAGGTATGTTTCAGACGAGTTAAAAACCCTGATACGTATAGTTCAGTGTGAAGGTGATTTTCCACAACCTGTTTCATTTTTTGATTTTCAACTACGCAACAAATTCAGGGATGCCAGTTATCAAAAAGGTAATTACAATCTGGCCTTGTTAAATCAGGGAACCTTGCAGCGTGAGAATCCGGGCAGCGCGGTAACTTTTGTCGAAAACCACGACCGCCAATATGGACGAAACCCCGATTCGCATGTTCAGGAATGGATTAAACCTCTTGCATATGCTTATATACTTTTACGAAACGATGGCTATCCCTGCATCTTTTTCCCTGACTATTACGGATCGGAAAGCAATGGTGACCATAAAGGTCAGCCCACCGGAAGACATTACCTGGATGTGTTACTCGGATTGAGAAAACAATATGCGCTTGGTGAGGAAAGATATTATGAAACTTATGATGGAGCGAATGCCTCTGCAATAGGCTGGGTAAGAATGGGCTTTGTGGAAGGAGCCTGCGGAGCAATGGCTGTGGTACTCAACATATCGGATACAGTAAAACCTGTTCGCATGAATACTGGCAGAAATGGCAGAAAATTCTATCATTTTGCCACTATAAAATATACGGAACCAGATAATGAATTCCTGGTAGTTAAAGGTCCATACGGACAATATGGCGACAAGGCTATCGATATATGGACTGACTCACATGGGTATGCTGATTTCCTGGCCGATAAAGAAACTGTTTCGATATGGCTCGAAGCCTGATATTATTTTCCTGAAATCAGATATGCGATTAATTTCATCAGGCTTTATGATGCCAAAAACAGCAGAATATTAATTGCAGTTTATCAAGCATTTTCTTAACGAGTTGATCCTTCCATAATAATAACCATTTAAAAAACAGAAATATCTGTCCATGAAACCCTATGGAATAATCCTAAAAATTATCAGGATAAAATTTTGCACTAAAAAATAGTTAAATTATTGATGGCCTTTTATTAATTCAGCGACAAATAAGGGCAAAGCACCTTCAAATTATACTTTTAAATAAGATAACTTTAACATCCTTCAGGCTGTATTCGGATACTTTTGAACCCGGGTTGGTTTAATAAAAATCTGAAACGGGATGCGAGTGCTATATAAAACAAGATACGGAGAGCCGACTGCCAGCCCTTCCATTACATTACACAGACAATCAATACCCGGCATAGATGTATCAATGGAGCCGGTTTTTGTAATTGTTGGGGTACCGGGAGTTTTTTTAAATACCATTTCCCCTGCTGAGGTTGTAAGTATCGAGATACTGGGTGACACTTCTGCTGCTGTAATTTACCGGGATCAGATAAAACTTAATCCTAATCAGCTTCAATATCCTTGTTACAATTAGAAATTTAATATGTTCATGTTGTATTTAAGTGAAATGGTGCTGTAATTACTGCACCTTCACTTATTAAATTATTTTTTATGAACAAATACTTATTACATCTATGCCTGGGAATTGGATTTTATATCCTGACTCCAAAGGTAAATTCTCAAACAAAAGGAGCTTATATTACCGGTGATTTTCATCAACATACCACTTATACCGACGGTTCGTGGAGTATAGAACATTTAATGAAAATGAACAAATCGTTTGGGCTGGATTGGTGGGCAAACAGCGAACATGGCGGAAATTCACTTTATTATGGTTTAATTTCGGGAAAAGACAAACAAACCCGCGTTAAATGGAGCGCTTTTGACCCCAAGCTTATGAAGGGGTATGCCGACAGCTCTAAAATGTGGCGATGGCAGACTATTTTGGATTATTCGTTTGAAGATGTGCAACGGCTTCGTCTTCATTATCCGGATAAAATAATATTTCAGGGCCTTGAATGGAACGTTCCGGGACACGAACACGCCAGTACCTGCATACTCGGAAACCAGTACCTAACAAACCCCGATTTAAGAAATGCCAGCGACATTGCCCAGTTTGAATACCGCTTCGACCGAAATGATCTGGACTCCACAGGCGGTGCAGAAAAAGGATGGGTTAAGTCACGATCCATTAATGATGTTAAAATGTTTGAGGCGCTGGACTGGTTGAATAAAAACCACCCAATGACAAGCTGGGTAATCGTAGCTCATCCCGAACGTAAAAATCTTTATACGGCAGCTGATTTCCGACGGATGAACAATGCCGCACCTACTGTATGTTTTGGATTCGAAGGTATTCCGGGCCATCAAAAAAGAGAGGACCGGGGAGAATTTAAGACTGATGCTTTGGGAGGTGCAACCTATGGCGGCTGTGGTTATATGACTGCCAAAGTAGGTGGAGTTTGGGATGCTTTATTAGCTGAAGGCCGCAACTGGTTTGTGTTTGCCAATTCCGACTTTCACGATACCGATGGAGATTTCTGGCCTGGCGAATATTTAAAAAATTATACCTGGGTAACCAATCCGGATAACCCTGTTTCAATAATTGACGGATTAAGATCTGGCAATAACTACGTGGTAATGGGCGATTTAATTTCAGAACTCAGCTTCACCATAAGCAGCCCCGAATCCATTGTGGGTAACATGGGCCAAACAATCAATGTATCGGGCAAAAAACTAAAAATCAACATAAAAGTACACGATCCCGAAAGTCCAAATCACAATAAAAATGAAATGGAAAACAAACCCGTTCTCGACCATATTGATCTCATTGCCGGAACCATTAGTGGTTTGATAAAACCTTCGGATCCGGGATTTACACAGGATAGTACTCCCAACACAAAAGTGATTGCACGGTTTGATGCAACAGGAATGGTGAAAGATGCAAACGGATTAACATCAATTAAATGGAAGGATTTAGGGAACGGATGGAAAGAGGTTTCGTTTGAAATAAAAAACATGACCACTGGTATGTATTTCCGGTTACGTGGAACCAACATTAAACTTAACACCCCCGGAGAATCGGATGCCTACGGTAACCCGCTTCCCGATACAGCCCTTTATCCCAATAATGAAGATAAAGCATACCGCGACCTCTGGTTTTATAGTAATCCCATTTTTGTGAAACTAAAATAAACTGATAATATTTAACTAATTAAGCAAAGAAATATCTCTGCAATTTAATTTTCTTTTACTTATTCCGGGAACTAAAAATTAAGTCCATAACCAATAGCAATATTTACTGGCACAATTTTGAATATATCGCGGGTTGCATAAGAACCAAAATTATCCTTGTATTCCTGCAGGTAATATCTTTGCCCAAGAAAATATCCTGCATTTATCAGTAAGCTGTGCTTCCCTGCCTTATCAAAGGTTCTGTTGTAGCCAGCTATTAATCCAAATACAGGAGTTACTGCATTGTAGTAATCGTTATTTGGAATATAAACACCGGTATTAAACATCATACTAATTAAATTCCGTTTATAACGGAATACAGGTTTAATAATCCTGATTCCGGAAACAAAATCATTGAACCGGCCATCGATATCCTGATTCCCTGCACCTAAATAAAACTCACCTTCGAGCGGCACCTTTTTAAAAATGTACTTATAGCCTATTTCGGCCTGATGTAATGATAATTTAAAGGATACCCCATTTTGCTGTCCAAACAGAGAAGCTGACAGCATAAAAAAACAAAAAGCTGATGTTAAAAATACTTTCATAAATTATCTTTTCGAAACAATTACCTTATTAATAATGCATTTAGCCGATGTAAGCTTTTCGAGATCGTTATATAATTTCCCATCCGAGCCATCGGCGCTGCTGCGGCCCACAAGCTGCATTTCCGACAATTTACTATCCTGACTTAAGGTGATAGCATAAACCACTGCCGGTTGACCACTTCCATAGTCTCCACCCGAATAATTCCAGTCCCCTTCTTTTGCATTCCTGGGAAAGAAGCTGTTAAAATCAATGGAATGGTTAAACTCTGCCTTTACAACAATGGGTTTGTCGAAATCGTTGATTCTCATCCGGATTGTTTTCCCCTCTTTAGGAGTAGCGCCGGTAATACCATCAGGCAGCGGATGTTTCTTATCTGGTAACATGAGTCCGTCTCCATAAACAAATCCACGCTGATGTGCCCAATGCGGAAGCGATTCCTTGCGGCGGTTGCCCTTACTGCTCACCCAGCCTTGGGTTGCTGTTTTATAGGTTACAAAAACTGTTGAGAGGTAATTGCCAGCCGTATCCTCGAGCCAAATAGCAAACTGGGGTGATTTTTTTGTGAACCCTGCAAATAAAGGAAAATCGTGAAGCCAGTTTTCGCCGGTTACTATTTCAACCTGAAGATCGCCTGATGAATATGTCAGTTCTTCTTTTTGACAACCATTGAGCAGCATACATAAAATTGAAAATATTGTTATACTCATCATTCTCATAATTTTTTTAGGACAAAATTATGAGCCCATTCCCTTTTAATCTTTGATAAATGTCAAAAAATCAACCTGTACTTTTACGCATGCGGCTGAGTGTTTCCTGCGTAATACCAAGATAAGAAGCAATATATTGCAGGGGTATAGTTTTAATAAAACCGGGATACTCCTTGAGCAAATTCCGGTAACGGGTTTCGGCTGTTTGGTTTAAGATAAGAAACAAATGCTTTTCGGAGGTAATAGCAACCATTTCGGCTAAAAGGCGGCCCAAACGGTCAAAATTGGCATATTCGGTATAAAGTCTGTAAATATCATTTCGTTTGAATTCCAGAATCTCCATGGTTTCCATCGCCTGTACGTTTACAAAAGAGGGTTCTCCTGTAACAAAACTGGTGTATGATGTTATAAACCCCGGCGAAAAATAAAAATCGCTTGTTATTTCATTACCCGAAACGTCGTTGTGATAAAACCTGAAATACCCGTTACAAAAAAAACATACGCTAGTACAATGTTCACCGGTTTTAACCAGGTGAGCTTTCTTTTTAATTTTTCGTAAAACACCAATACGGGTCAAGGTATAAAACTCCTCGTCAGATAAACCGACAAACCGGTTTAAATATTCTTTAAAGATATTTTCGGCGAACATGCTTTAATAGATCTGGTAAAATGATATCTCATGAATAATAACTTATTTACTGCTTTCTTTTAGTTACATCCGTAAAATTATTAAAAGAGACTAATACTAATGTTGAAAATATAATTCTATTTACCTTTTTGATACTTAATATTTCTCATATATATTACACCCTTAAACAATCGTTATATTTGTTTCGGAAATAACTATCAAAAACCCCATGTCCAGTCCTTTTTACGATAATTTTGTTGCACGCCAGATCGAAAGTGGAATTAATCACCGTATTACAGTCTTTACAAACGACTTTTAAGATATGGATTAACAAAAGACATGAAAATACTCGAAATTGGCTGCGGCATTGGCGTTCTGACGTGGCTGTTATCGAAAAAAATCACACAAGGATATATTGAAGCGGTGGATTTTAGCCAAAAATCGGTTGATTACGCCACCACAAACAACCGGCAACCCAATGTTATGTTTACCTGTTCCGATATTCTGCAATATGAGCCACAGCAAACACCGTTCGGATATATTCTGGCTTTTGATGTACTGGAACACATTCCCACTGAACAACACGCTGCCCTGTTCGAAAAAATAAACAGATGGATGCACCCCGGGTCTAAATTTTTCATCAACCTTCCTAACCCCGGTTATATTCTTTACGATCGGATAAACAACCCCGACGAGCTGCAGGAAATTGACCAGCCCGTTTATTTCCATTCCCTGGCCGAAAATCTCCGGAAACACGATCTGCATATTACTTCCATGGAAACCTATTCGATATGGGTTAAAAACGATTACCAGTTTTATATAGTTGAGAAAAACATACCGTTTGAAGCAAATAAGCTCAAACTTAGTCTTTTTGATAAAGCTGTAAACCGATTGACCATGGCATATCGAAAAATACGATACAATTACCCGCAGTAAGGCAAAACATTTACTTTTGCTACCATGAAAATTCTATTTCTTTCAGCCTGGTATCCCAACCGCTACGACCCCATGCCGGGATTGTTTGTAAAACAGCATGCGGAAGTAGTGGCCTCACAACACGATGTTGCCGTTTTATATGTTCATCCATGCAATATTGTTGAAAAGGAAATAGTTTGTCAAAACATAAAAGGTGTTTTCACCACAGCTGTATATTATCCATCAGGAGCAAACTACCGCTGGGGGAACCAAATTTTCGTCAAGGCATTTTTATTTCTCAAAGCTTTTTATGTGGGTTATAAAACTATCCTGGCCGGGTTTGGAAAACCCGATCTTATCCATGCCAACATACTCACCCGGGTGGGTGTGGTAGCATGGCTTCTGAAAATCATTACCTCAGTGCCCTATGTAATAACCGAACACTGGTCGCGCTACCTACCATCGCGTAACGAATACAAGGATTCTTAAGAAAATACTTTACAAGGCTTGTAGTGGGGCATTCGTCGGGGATTGCCACAGTATCCCATGCACTAAAGACTGCCATGGAAAATAAAAAACTGAAACATCCCAATTTTGTTGTTGTCCCCAACTCGGTGGATACGAGCCGGTTTGTTCCTGGTAAAGAATTGATCAAAAGTCCCAAAAAGATATTCAGTCACATATCGTGTTTTGATGACGCAGCAAAGAACATCACAGGAATTATAACGGCTGTTGATAAACTTAGCAGAAAACGACAGGATTTTGAGCTGCATATTGCCGGCGACGGACCCGACCGTGCTAAGATAGAAAACCATTGTACCCAACTTGGCCTTACAGGAACCTTTGTTTTTTTCGAAGGCCTGGCTGAAGACCATACTTTGGTGGAAATATATCAAAAATCTCTGTTTACCGTACTCTTCAGTAACTACGAGAATATGCCTGTAGTAATTGCCGAATCGATGGCGTGCGGAGTTCCTGTAATTGCCACACCGGTAGGCGGAATTCCCGAAATATTAAACAAAAACCAATGGTTTGCTTGTTGAAACAAAAACACAGAAAAACTATCGGATGCTATCAGTTGGATGTTGGATTATCATGCAGACTATGATGCCGGGACAATCAGAACCTTTGCAGAAGTCACCTTTGGACAAAAGGCTTTTTTCGATGCCTATCAAATGTTTTACAACAAAGCCATTTCAGAATAAGCCAGAAATTGCATTAAAATCGGAAAAAACAATAACTGACCCATATTTTTCGACCCGTTTATCAGGAAAAAAGCTCCATTCATTAATAATTTTCAATATCCCCTAAAAAGAGGATATACAGTTAGGAATGCTTCATCTATTTTTGTTACCATGAAAAATTCAAAAACCTTAATTGATAACCTATGAAAAAATTGACTAAATTATTTATTGCTGTTGTTGCAGTTGCCGTAATGGCATCGGCTCAAATGAACGTAAAAGCACAGGCATTCGAAAATGGAAGTATGGTAGTGAATGCAGGTCTTGGTTTTGGATGGTACGGATACAGTTACTATGGCTTTGGTGTATCATCTTTACCTGCTATCAGCTTAAGTTTGGAAAAAGGAGTAAAAGATCTGGATTTTGGTGTTCTTTCAGTTGGTGGTATTGCTGGTTTCAAGCATGGTTCGTGGAGCGGTTACGGTTACGACGGGTCGTATAACGACATTGTTGTGGCAGCCCGTGGTGCGGTTCATATTGATATCTTTAAAATGGACAAGGTAGACACCTATGGTGGACTGGCAGTAGGTATTCGTGCTCATAACGAAAAACTACCCTTATTCCAGTTATGTAAACGACGATTTTGTTCGCCCTCTCTTTGCATTTTATGCAGGTGGCCGTTATTATTTTACTGAAAACCTCGCTGGTTTTGGCGAAGTAGGTTACGGATTAGGCTATCTGACTTTAGGATTGAGCTTTAAAATAAAATAAGCATATTACCCATAATCAAAACCCTGCAGCCTACCTGCGGGGTTTTTGTTTTTGAAACATTATAGTATATTGTAAAAGCAAGTATAGTTTAGTATTAAAAATTACCGGATTCCTTTCATTTTAGCAGAGCTTTATAATCAATTAATTCCCAAGTGAAAATCCATCAAAAAAATTATTTTAGTAGCGTTTAACAGACATATTATTTAGTAATTCCTGCATAAATGAGCTTAGTAAAAAAGCCTATTTTACTTTTTTATAACTATTACAGGATATTCGCCAACTCTTCCCCAAAATTTCGGAAATTTATCTTCACTTTTTCTAAGCCATTTCAAAATTTCCCTGCCACCAAATTTTTCGTGGATATAAAGCTTTAGAAAATATTTATTGGCACTTCTCCAACAATAAAATTCCATTTTGTTACTGAAAGAGAAATTTCTTTTAAACCAACCTATTGAATGTGGATAAAAATATAACCGCGATTTGCCATTAACGAGTCTGACAAAGACTTTACCAGCAAAATGTCGTGCAATCCTGTACAATTGAATTGGGAATAAAGCTATGTTCATGAACCAGCTGCGAAAAAATAAGCTATAAACAATCGCAATGTTACTACCGGTCTTGGCAACCCTATACATTTCTTCAACAGCTATTTTTTGTTCATTTTTAGGAATATGATATAGTAAATGCTGACATAATACGCTATCACAAACATTTTCTTTTAAAGGCAGATTTGTAACATCTCCGCAAATGAAAACCCCTTTTCGATGTTGGTAATTGTACTTGGCTTGAATTAATGCATTTACAGAAATATCAACACAAATTCGCACCTCGAAATTTTCAGATAATTCCACATACTCCTTTAAGCCAATGGGACCCGAGCCAACATCAAGTAAATATTTCCCTTTGGAACTTAAATATTTTTTGGCTTTAGTGAATGAATTTTGAATATATTCACTTGAAAACTTCCCCTGAAGTCAACCCCATTTAGGTGAATCTTCATAGATTTTAAGGTTATTTTTGGTTGAATAGCTAATCTCGTTATAGTATTTAAAAACCCTTGCTTTGTCAAAAGCCATCTTTCCTCGTTTATCTTCTCCCTTTCCAGTAAAAATGGCATATTGCGGCAATAATAACAGAATATCATCAAAAACCGGAAAGAAAAAAGTGCGACTTTCATTAATTAATCCTTCTTGTATATTGCCAATTTTTAAAAATCCAAATCGTAGTTTTGAATAATCGAATATCCTTCATCTTTTGAAACAGGATTTAAATTTTCCTTTGTAACAGGACATTGAAGCATTGAGAAATCAAAATTAACCATACTATATTTTTGCCAGTAAATATAAGGCATATGCTTCCAAAAAATTTACCAATGCAGCTTTTTTTAGCCCAAACCCATTAAATACACATTTCCTCAATATTCATATTCACATTTTATCCTTTCCCCTTCAACCCTTTTTCACCAAAATTTCCTTTTTTACACCGGGTAATTCATAAACTTTGAAAAATATAAGGTTTACGAATTATCCCGGCTAAATTTTAAATTTTAATTTTACATCCAAAATTTACTGCTATTCAATTTTTCCGCTATGAACAATGTTGAAAATGAAATTATAAGGGGGCTCCAAAAGGGAAACCGCGGCATTTTTATATTGTTTTCAAGAGTTTTAACAGCCTGTTTTAGAGAATTCAATTCCTATTAAATTAATTCATGTAGTTTTCAAATACCTTCAATTAATCTTAAGAATTAACAATCAAATACTTTGAATTTTACCAGAAAATTAAAATATCATTTTAAAAACTAACATTTACTTTTAGAGCCGTAAGTTTGTATCGGATAAAAAAAGATCCGTATGTTAAACTAAAACAAAAAGTTATGAATGGAAAAAAAATGATTATTTCTGCTTTACTAAGCAGTGTGTTAATGTTCTCTCCGGCAATGGCTATACTGCCAATACCCCCGGTAAAGGCGATTGCCAGCGCTAAGGATGCAATCAGGCAACAAATTGTTTTTGCCCTCAACGATCTTGATGTAAACCAAAATCAGGAAGTAATGGTTTTCTTCAAAGTTGGTAAAGCAAAAGAATTTGTGCTATTAAAAGTTGAAGGAGAAAATCCGGCACTTGTAAAAAAGGTTGAAACTGAACTTCGCAAAGAGTCGATTCGGGTTCCAATGATACTCGAAGGCGCTTATTATTTAAAGGTTCGTTTTTTGAAAGACGGAATTGAAAATGAAATCGTCAAACCCGAAGAGCTGTTAAGAGATCAGCTTGCAGAAAAATTATCGTCTATCGAAACAAGCGAATCGGGAAAAGTAAGTGTTACTTTTTTGTGGATGACAATACTTTTCGCCTTAAGAAAGTAGATGGGCAAAACCCAGTTTTGGTATCGGCAGTAGAAGCCAATCTTAAAAATCAGGAAATTGTAACTCCGGCCGGACTTGCTGGCAATTACAAAATTTCAGTTAAATTCTAAAATCACCAACAGCTTTTAAACAACTCGGACACATTGAGTTTCTTGAAATTCAAACCCCAGCTACATGCTTTGGCCAAAAGGAAAGCCTGTAACATGGGTTCAATTTTTTTACCCAACATCCAAAAATCAGATAAATAGCAAGTTTTTATTTAAACCGGAAAATTCCCGAAAACCCAAAATCGAACAATACTCAGCCATATAATTCAAAATTAAACATTTAAATAACAGGGATAAATAGCCAAATAGTAATACCCATATTCAATTTTCATATACCCTGTTTAATTCTGCTTATAGCGTAATTTTCCCCTCTTTAAAACTATTATTTTCTCTGCAGACCGGAAATGGATAAAAATCCGAACCTCTTTCAGAATCCCGGATATTAATCTTATTTTGCTGTATATTTTGGCAGAGCGAAAATTGAACCTTCGCTCTGCTTTATCATTAAATCTTAAAACTATGCTAATGAAAATCCGGCCCTTATTGCTGTTAATGCTGATACTTCTCAGCGGATGCAAGGATAAAGTAAAATCGGAAACCTATACCCGAAAATTCCGGAAGGTCCCGTTAAAAACCGATGTAGAACTTTGGATGACCAATCCGCTGGCAAGTATCCTGTTTCAAAAACAAAATGTAAGCCTTCTTTTTAATACCACAAGCAATGCATTCCCGGTAATAACCGTGGATACCGCTGAGACCTTCCAGACCATGGACGGTTTTGGATACACCCTTACGGGAGGAAGTGCACTTCACCTTCATAATATGAGTGCGACAAACCGCACAGCGCTCCTGAAAGAGCTGTTTGCCACCGATGCCACTAATATTGGTGTAAGCTACCTCAGGTTGAGTATCGGCGCTTCGGACCTTGACGAAAAACTATTTTCGTACAACGACCTTCCCTCAGGAGAAACCGATGTAGAAATGAAAAAGTTCGACCTGGATTATGACAAGCTTCACCTTCTTCCTGTACTGAAAGAGATTCTGAGTATTAACCCCAACATCAAAATTCTTGGATCGCCCTGGAGCGCTCCACCTGGATGAAAACAAACAACGACACCCGGGGTGGCAGCTTAAAACCTGAATATTACGATGCCTATGCGCTCTATTTTTTAAAATACATTCAGGCCATGAAAGCCGAAGGTATTCCTATCGACGCCATCACCATTCAGAATGAACCCTTACATCCAGGTAATAACCCCAGCATGTTTATGCCCGATACGGCACAGGCCAATTTCATTAAGAAAAGTCTGGGCCCGGCTTTTGTCGCGAATAATATCAAAACCAAAATTATTGTCTATGACCATAATGCCGACCGTCCCGATTACCCGATAACCATTTACAAGGATGCTGAAGCTTCCAAATATGTGGATGGAGCAGCCTTTCACCTGTATGGCGGGCAAATTGAGGCATTATCGAATGTTTATAAGGCATATCCTGATAAAAACCTTTATTTTACCGAACAATGGGTTGGTGCACCTGGTGATATGGCAGGTGATATAGCCTGGCATGTAAAAACACTTATCATCGGAGGTAGTCGCAACTGGTGCAAAACAGTGCTGGAATGGAACCTTGCTAACAACCCCCGAAAAACAAACCCCATACCGACCGCGGGGGTTGCGACCGGTGTTTGGGAGCGATTATCATTGATGGCGATTACGTAAAGAGAAATCCAGCCTATTACATCATTGCTCATGCATCCAAATTTGTCAGGCCGGGATCGGTACGGATTGCTTCCAACCTTGTAGATGGCCTGCCCAATGTTGCCTTTAAAACCCCCGAGGGTAAAAAAGTACTTATCGTTTTTAACGATACTGCATCAACACAGGAATTTAACATCAAGGCTGCCGGAAAAACGGTTACCTCAAAACTTGATAAGGGCGCTGTTGGAACTTACATATGGTAAACCAAACATAAAATTCAGTTTATGCTTCGTTACATTCATCCAAAAACCATATTCGGGTGAGAAGATTGTAACGAAGCATTTTATTCCTTGAAATATAAAATCCAGCATAATAAGAATACTTATAAAAACCTATGCGACGGGATACCCGGACCGGGCAAGTTCTTTTTGTATAAATTACACAATTTCTTTTATAAAAACTTTGTTCAATTAGTAAAATACCTACCTTTAACACCGAATTTAACCAAAAACTTAACCATTTTTCAGTTGAATTTCAAAAAGATAATTATGGAGTTGCCGCGTTGTGTAAAAGATGTGAGTATAATTTATCATAAGAAACAATAGTATGAGAGAAGTTCACTCCTTTTGCGGAGATTGTATATTCAGAAGTGTTTTATTCGAAAGTCTGGATACATCGGATCTTGATTTGATTTCGGAAAAGAAAAAAGAACGGTTTTACAGGAAAGGGGCCCTTATCATCAGAGAAGGAGAAAATATTACCGATTTTCTATATATGAAACAAGGCCTTGTAAAAGTCTATAAACGGCATCAGGACAGCAGCGATCAGATTGTAAGTATCGCTACCCCACAAAATTTCTTTGGACTTGTAAGCGAATTCAGTAATACACTCTATCCGTATTCTGTTGAAGCCATAGAGGATACAACGGTTTGTTTTCTGCCACTGTATATCATAAAGGAAATGATAGGCAAAAACACCCGGTTTGCGCTGGATCTGTTATCCCGTGTAAGTAAAACTACCAACAATGTAATAAACATCAACCTTGAAATAGGGAATAAAAACCTTCGCGGAAAAATAGCTTACATTATGCTGTATCTGTCGCACGACGTATATAAATCCATCACTTTCGAAATGCCTGTTTCGCGCCGGGAGATAGCGGAGCTCATCAATATGACCACTGAGAATGTAATTCGGATTATTTCCGAATTCCGAAGGGATAAAATACTGGATGTTAACCGAAAAATAATTACCATCATCGATATGCCAAAGCTTCAGCAGATTTGCAACTGGGGTTAAAAGATAAAACCATCCCACGAACATAAAACAACTTACATAAGTTATATTTGGATTTAAAATTGAAATCAGGTATTCATTTTAATCCAAATTTATGAACCGAATAATATTTCTGCTTGCTTTTTCAGTAGCATTTACCCTCTCCAAAAGTCAAACACCCGATCAAAAACCATTTAAAATACTCAAGAAACACGATGGTGGCATAACAGCGCTGGCATTCAGTCCCGATGGTAAAGTGCTTGTAACCGGAAGCGAGGATAAAACCCTCCTGATATGGAACACTGCAACATGGGAATGTTCCAGACCACTTACCGGGCATACTCAGGCGGTGAATTCCGTTTCATTTCTGGCCAGTGGAACAAGGTTTTACTCCGGAGGCGATTATTATGTACGGTCGTGGAACCTGAAAGGCGATGCCCTGGATGCCTACCGTGGACCAACAACCCATATATGGTCGGTTGCATTAAAACCCGACAGTTCGCAATGGGTAGCAGGATCGTTTGAAAAAAACATTAAGTTGTTCGACTATAAAACTACCAAAGTTTCGAATATTGGAGGTCATACCAAAAGTGCACTGGCAGTGGCATATTCTCCCGACGGAAAACTTATGGCATCGGGTTCGCTCGACGAAAATATTTTTATCCGGAATACTTCGGATTACAAAATTATTGATACACTCAAAGGACACAGCGGCAATATTTTCTCTCTCACTTTTTCACCGGATGGTAAATACCTTGCCAGTGCATCCAACGATCAGGATGTGCGTGTCTGGGATGTAAGCCAGGGAAAACTGTTGCAAACATTCCGGGGACATACTGGAGCGGTATTCAGCGTTGCCTTCAGTGCCGATGGTAGTTATCTGGCAAGCGGATCGGCCGATTCGAATGTTCTCATTTGGGAATCGGCAATGGCGAAAACTT
>JAAUTT010000880.1 GCA_012031335.1 Bacteroidales bacterium
GAAGTAAAAAACATCCGTTTTCGAAAACATCGATATCATCCATGTTGAAGACGGAGCTGCCATGAGTATTCACAATGCCGGTCAGGCGCATGTGCACCATGTGGTGTTCGAAAATATCCGGGTGGAGGATTGCCGACAGAAACTTTTCGATGTGGCCATCTTCTTTTCACAGTGGGGCCCGATGGAATCCGCGATCCCGAATTCATCAAAAACAGCTACCTGCATGGTGCATGGGACGGCGTGCAGAAAATTCCCGAAGGCAAAGAAGCCTATCACAGCCAGTTCCGTGGCAAGGTCAGCAATATTGTTTTTAAAGACATTCAGGTTGTGGGTGGATTGATGCCTTTCTCGGTTTTCCATGGGTTCGACAAGGAAAAAAATGTTTCGGAAGTTACCATCCAAAACCTTACCTACATAGGTAAAAAGCTTACCACCTTCGAAGCTGCTAAAATACGGCAGCAGAATACTGAAAAACTCATAATTAATAGTAATCAAAATGAAAAACTCATTCACTATTATTCTTTTAATGTTAGCGGTAACAGGATTTGCTCAAACTAAACTCCAGTTCGAAGAAGCAATAAAACAGCGGCTTTTTGTTCTCACCGATATCACCAATGAGCCCGACGATCAGGAATCGCTGGTGCGCTTGCTGGTGTATGCCAACGATTACGACCTGGAAGGGCTGGTAGCAACAACTTCAACGCATTTGCGCAGTCAGGTTAGGAAAGATAAAATTGAAGCTCTGGTAAAAGATTACGGGAAAGTAAAGCCAAATCTCGACAAGCATGCTGCAGGTTATCCAACGATGGAATATCTGCTGAGCATCACAACCGAACATTTACCAATTTACAGCATGGATGGAGTTGGAGAAGGCAAGGATTCGCCCGGCTCCGACCTTTTGATAAAAGCTGTGGATAAAGCCGACGACCGCCCGCTGTGGGTTACAGCCTGGGGTGGAGCTAACTGCCTTGCGCAGGCATTGTGGAAAGTTCAGAACACCCGTGATGCAGATGCAGTAAAAGAATTCGTCGCAAAAATAAAAGTATATTCCATCTCCGACCAGGATTTTGCCGGTCAATGGATCCGAAACACCTTTCCTGATATTTTCTACATTGTCGATCCCTCGGCAGGCGATTCGTGGTTCGAATATTACAAAGCCACATGGACCGGCATATCGGGCGATCTCTATTATAAAAATGGCCCCGGTTTGTACAATGAACTGGTTACCAATGCCTGGCTCGCAGCCAACATCCGCGAAAACCATGGTCCGTTGGGTGCGCATTACCTCAAGTTCGATTACATTATGGAAGGCGATACGCCGTCTTTCCTGGGGTTGATCAGCAATGGGCTCGGTTGGTACATGTCGCCGTCTTATGGCGGTTGGGGAGGACGCTACGAACTTTACCGCTCCTATGCCGAAAAAGGAAAAATCTGGACCAGTTCGGTGAACACCCAGGATGAAATTATCCTCCCCGATGGACGTAAAGAAGCCTCGAACCAGGCTACCATCTGGCGTTGGCGCGAAGCTTACCAGCACGATTTTGCGGCACGCATGGACTGGAATATTGCCGATTACAAAAATGCCAACCACAACCCCGTTGTTTTACTCAATGGCAACTCCGGAAAAAGCATTGCCAAAGCTACAGTTAAAGCAGGCGAAAAAGTGTTGCTTTCAGCTAAAGGCAGCAGCGACCCCGATGGTCAAAAGCTTAGCTACCGCTGGTTTATCTACCGCGAAGCGGGTGCATTTAACGGTTCGCTGGAACTTAGCAACAACACTTCCGAAGAGGTTTCATTCCAGATGCCGGAACTGAAAAAAGGACAGGAATTGCATATTATTCTCGAAATAAAAGATTCGGGAACACCGGCTCTGTTCGGCTACCGGCGGGTAATTCTGACGAACCAATAAAATCAAAAATATATGAAGATTTTCTATTTAAAATTGTTAACAGCCTTTTTTCTTCTGGTAAGCAATGTAACAAACGCACAGATTTTTAATATTCTTGATTTTGGCGCTAAACCCGATGGAATCATGCTAAATACGCAAGCCATTAACCTTGCCATAAACAAATGCTTTGAAAATGGTGGTGGAACCGTGTTGGTACCTGCCGGAACATTCGTCACCGGGACCATCGTTCTGAAAAGTAATGTGAACCTGTATCTCGAGCCAGGCGCTGTTCTGTCGGGCAGTGAAAACCTGGAGGATTACAGTGCTTCTTTCCGTAAAAACGGAATTATTTTTTGTGAAGATGCAATCAACGTTTCCATTTCGGGGCAAGGAACCATTCAGGCCAACGGAATAAAATTTTACGAAACCAATAAAAACCATGTCTACGAAGAGTTCGACAAAAACCGCACCCGGCAGAAGCAGAACTACATGCCCGAAGGTACCTTCTTTACCGATGGTCCGCTGAAAAGAAAACCCAAGCCGGGGATGACGATTGTTTTTTATCATTGTACAAAAGTTTCCGCCACAGGCGTCACCATTCTCGATACCCCTTCCTGGGCAACCCGTTTCGGGTATTGCGACGACCTCGTGATCGACGGAATCACCATTCAAAATAATATTCTGATTCCCAACAGTGATGGGATACATTGTACAACTTCACGGAATATCCGCATCTCCAACTGCAATATAGTCGCAGGCGACGATGCTATTGTGCTAACCGGTTTTCCAAAAGAGGAAGAAACTCCCGGATTTACATCTGAGGAACAGGATAAGTATACCTATGGAAACAAATCCATGTACGCCGAAAATATGACCGTTACCAACTGCATTCTCAAATCGAGTTCGGCGGGAATACGGATTGGATACGGTCAGCACCCTATCCGCCGGTGTGTTTTCACCAATATTGTTATACACGATTCGCACCGGGGTATTGGTATTTTTGCACACGACGACAGCAACATTGAAGACCTGATATTTTCAAACATCATCATCGAAACCAAGCTATTAAACGGTCAGTGGTGGGGACATGGCGAACCCATTCACCTGTCGTGTATTTCGCGGTTTCCCGGAAGAAAAGCCGGACAGATCAAAAATGTTCAGTTCAACAATATCAATGCTACCGGCGAACAGGGCATTCTGGTGTTCGGACTGAAAGAAAGCACGCTCGAAAAT
>JAAUTT010000881.1 GCA_012031335.1 Bacteroidales bacterium
ATCGCTTCAGGAAAGTCAACCCGATTCACGATAACCCGATGATACTTCACCGGTGGTGGGTCAGTCCACTGCATAGGAAAAACAGGAAACCCCAGACGATCTCCATCTCTTTTGCTGAGTTTCCCTTTTCCATCAGGTTTCAATAATAATGGAAGATGAGCAAATTGCGGCATAACATTTTCCCATCCGAAGCTTCGGTAAAGCATAACATGAAGCGGAAGGGAAGGAAGCCACTCTTCGCCACGGATTACATGGGTAATTTTCATCAGATAATCGTCTACCACATTTGCCAGGTGGTAGGTAGGCATTCCGTCCGACTTAAATAATACTTTATCGTCGAGGGTGGATGAGTTTACCTTAACATCTCCCCGGATAAGATCTTTGACCAGGATATCATCACTTTCTGGCATACGAAAACGGATCACAAAAGGAGAACCAGCATCCAGCAGCGCTTTTGTTTCAGCTACAGAGAGAGTAAGCGAATTCTTCATTTTCCCCCTTGTGGATGGAGAGTAAGCTGTATTCAATGCTTTTTCTTCTTCCAGCTTTTTGCGCAAAGTTTCAAGTTCTTCGGGAGTATCAAAAGCATAATAGGCAAATCCTTTTTCAATCAGCTCGTCGGCATACTTCCGGTATAATTGTTTGCGGTCGCTTTGCCTGTATGGTCCAAATGCTCCTCCTTCTTCTATACCTTCGTCGATATGGATACCACACCATTTAAGGGATTCCATAATATATTTTTCGGCACCCGGAACAAACCGGGTTTGATCAGTATCTTCGATACGAAGAATAAATGTTCCCTGATGTTTTCGCGCGAAAAGATAGTTGTAAAGTGCCGTACGAACACCACCAATATGCAGCGGACCGGTAGGACTGGGAGCAAATCTTACTCGGACATTCTGATTTGTCATATTAACTTTTTTTGCAAAAATAGCATCATTGAGCGGATTAATCATAAAAATTGTGATTAAGGATCACTTTTTTAATGTTACAGGAAGATTAGGTAGCATAATTGGTGTTTTTTCTTTTTCAGCCATAATTGCATCCAATGGTAAGTTCAGGTAAGATTTATGAACTTAAAATCCCTAAGGACTTTGAAGTTATAGATAACTCTTTATTTTGGATAATGACTCCTAAAAAATGGGTTAGTTTTAACAATGAACGTCATTTTCTGAAATTATTTCCGGAAAAAAATGAAGCATTAAAACAATTTATTAAAGCGAACAAAATTCGCTTTAAAGAAGTTGATGACATGATAAAACTGGTTAAATATCTGAACGAAATATAGAATCTTCAAGGAAAGAGAATATATACATGCCTTCTTAATTAAAATGCTTTTTACAGGTCTCCAATCCACAATCGAAAATTGTGTTTATAGCCTTGGCAGGAGTATGATAACCACTCTTTTTGGTGGTATATTGCCGTATAACCAAAACTTCCGAATCTTCCTGAGAACTTAATTCTGATATTACATTTTCGGGTGTATTAAGTTTTTTAGCAATTTCAGCTATTAATCCCGATTCTCTTTTTGCTACCAGTACAACATAAAAATACGGATAGTCCTGACCCTGAACATTGTTCATGGATATTTGAGCATATAATCCCAGGAAACTTTCGGGTTGGTTGTGAAACTTTATTTTCATTTTTACATCCGAAGGAAGTTTCTGATCCTTGCCTTTTAAAGCATCAGATAACTTATATTTTCGTTTTTAAGTCTGCTTCCGAATTCATCCGAAACGCTTAAAAATATTTTTATTTTGTTAATTAATGCCGGTAAAGTTGTGATCCTTTTGATGCCGGTAAACCAATGAGGGAAAATAAGTATGGCAATATTAGCAACAACCATAATGCCGGTTAGCATCATATGAAAAGGATTAATGGCTATTATTGCAATTAAAGTTGCAAGTGCCAATATGAAAATTAACACTCCTATACCGCTTGTAATATCAAAAGCACTGGTATCCCAGCGGCGTAATTTTTTTTGAAGTTCTGCCAGGTGAGTCAGATGTTCTGTATCGGTATTAATCCATTCAGCGTTTGCCGAAAAAGTTCCTAGTTTATGCGGTTATCGTATCCTTTACCAGTAATAGCAAATTTCCGGTAAAGACAAGTAATATACCCGGGAATATATTATATGTGGAATATTGTATGTAAAAACCGGCTAAAATTAATACCAAACTTAGGCTGAGCCTGGTCCCATATGGCAGATTTTTCCAGATATGGAAAATAACAATTCCCTGTTCGCTTTTGGATAAAAGTAAACTCATGATATTTTATGTTGAAGTGTTTTATATAGCTCTTCGTATCCGATATTTCGCCAATAGAGCGGGCATCCTCCGTTACAAATGGCAAAACTGTCGCAATCGTTACATAACGCATGTGCGTAGGCTTTATCACGGAAATATTTTGCTTTTTCTCCCTGCCATATGCTGCCGAAGGGCTTTTTAGTAAGATTTCCCACAGGCTGGTCATAGGATGCGCAGGGTAATACATCCCCATTGGGTGCTACAGAAAGTATTCCGTCACAAGCGGCACATCCCTTGTTTCCCAGTTCATGGGTTATAGTATTAAAAATACACATGGGGATAGGTGAGTACCACATAAATTCCACCTGGTGATATTTACTTTCATGCTGAATTTTCTTTATAAGTTCTCCCACCTCGGAATACCGGATTTCGAGATTTGAATTGTATGCACTGCTTCCCGTAGGAATTATAAGGTTCATACTGAAGCGTTCCAGTCCAAGTTTGGTTTTCACAAACTCAGGGAATAAAATGCTTTCGGTTGCATTTATGCTGTTTAATGTGGTATTGGTATGAACATGAATTCCAAGGTTCTTAAAGATTTTAACTGCATTTGTGCTCTTTTCAAAAGCTCCGGACGATTGCACAATTGCATCATGAATTTCTGCTGTTACCCCTTCAATACTTACCTGTGCCGAATCCAGTCCTGCAACGATAAGTTGTTCCGCAAACAACGGTGTTATTCGGGTACCATTGGTAATCAAGTTGACTCTCATGCCCAGCTGTTTGGCGTACTTAATGCATTCGATGAGCAGCTCAGGTCTAAGGGTAGGTTCTCCACCTGTAAAGCTTATGGATGGAACCCGGGCTTCGTTGT
>JAAUTT010000882.1 GCA_012031335.1 Bacteroidales bacterium
ATGCCAGCTGCATCAGCAATATCTTGCGTAGTTGCATGCAAGTTTCCCTGTTTAAAGAAAACATTTTTTGGCAGTTTCAATAATCAACTCTTCTGTTACACTTTCTTTCATATATGCTAATACGAATGTTTAATAAAATAGTTTGACAAAATGACAATTAATTTTAAAATACCCAATATTTTTTTGAATTATTTTGAAATAAAAAAACAGGCTATATGTTAAATGAGCATTTTGGGCAAAGTGCAAATTTGTCCAAAATACTCAGTAAAGTTGCAAAAGACATGTTGCAGCAGACCATATTTAGTTTGCTATCAAGCATAGGCATTTAAATGTTTTACCACTCTTTTCTATGCTTAGTGCCCATGTTTTGATAATATCAATATAAAATCGGGAACAATGTGCTTATTCATTATCTTAAAATATAATTTGCCTTATTTATATTAATTGTTTTATTTCAAAGTGAGGTTATTACTTCTTTTTTTCTAAGCTTAACAACCCCATGCTTTGGCATTATCAATTGATAAATAAACTATTGGCACAATAATAAGAGTGAAAAGCATTGACGAGGTAAGCCCGCCAATGAGCACCCAGCCCAAACCATTTTCCACTCGGCACCAGCGCCACTTGCTATTGCAATAGGTATCATACCAAAAACCAGTGCAAGGGTAGTCATTAAAATAGGCCTGAATCTAGTTTTTACCGCTTGTAATAGTGCTTCGGTAGTATTAAGTCCTGTGGTTTTTAAATGATTGGCAAAATCAACAATTAAAATGGCATTTTTGGCCACCAAACCAAGCATCATTATAACTACCCAAACCACTAAAATAAACTAAAGCTCGATTGTGCAAGTGCCAACGCCAACAATGCACCTATCATGGCTACTGGAATAGAAAACAATACTACAAATGGGTAGGCAAACGAATCGTACAAGGCAACGAGTATCAAATAAATAAGCAAAATGGATATTATTATTACGCCTAACAATACACTGGTTGAATCTTTTTGACGTTTTACATCGCCATCCCAAACATAGTCGATATTACTTGGTAAATTTGACTTGTCGAGTTTTTGTTGTATTACATCGGCTACCGCTCCCGATGAAACACCGAGAACTTGGCAGCGGAGGGTTACCGAACTACGGCGGTTTCGTCGTTCTAATTTCGATTTGCCAACGCCATACGAAAAGTCGACAAACTGATCTAAGAAAATAAACTGACCTCTATTGTTCATAACCGTTAACCGACCCACATCGGCGGCACTGCGTTTATCAAATTTGTCAATTTGTATATTTATATCGTATTCGTCCAATCCATCGCGAAACTTAGCATCGTTATTGCCTGCCAGCGCATTTTGCATGGTAGCACCTACCATGTTAATGTCGACACCTAAGTTGGCCATTTTTTCTCTGTTTAGTATTACACGTAACTCGGGCGAACCCTCTTTTACTGATATTTTGGTGTCAATAATTCCCGGGATTTTTTCACAATTGCCTCCACACGATTTACGGTAAATAAAACCGAGTCGGGATTTTCGCCAGAGAAAATAAGTTGAATAGGCTCATCTTCCGAACCTCCCAAAAACGAAGGTTTTGAGGTAGTAACTTTCACTTCGGGGAACAGTTTCTTTAAAGCTTCTCTATCTTGTTCAATTGCCTGATCGGTTTTAATGCTATTTTCTTTCTCCGACAATAGTTTAACATTAATTTCCGAAAAGCCAGCATTGTTACCAATACTTACAAAGCTGCTCGAGCCTCCAACGTTTGCCAATACCGATTTTACATAATCACGATTTCGGATATAATCTTCAATTCGTTTGGTAATTAAGTTATTCTTCAACAGGGTAGTTCCTTTGTCAAATTCTAACTTAATTATATACTCACGTTGGTCGCCTTCTTTAACAAATTCGCTACCAATAAATCCGAAACCCGCAAGCATACCCGAGCCCATAAACATTACAATTAAAGCGGCCACGACTATCAAACGGTGCTTTAAGCTCCATGCTATTACTTTGGTATAAAAGTTGGCGAATTTTGCTAACTCATTCTCAATAAAACGAATAACGACACCCCAAATTCCTTTTTTAGTGTGGATTATTTCTAATTTTGAATAACGAGAAGCTAACCAAGGGGTAACAGTAAATGATACAAACAAACTTGTTAATGTAGTTACAATTACAACTGCCGCAAATGGCGCCAATAACTTACCAGTTGTGCTAGTTATTAGCAAAAAAGGTATAAAAACCACACAAATAACGAGGGTAATTGAAATTGCAGTAAACCCAATTTCTTTAATACCATCAATAGCGGCGGTTATTTTATCTTTGCCCATTTCCAAATGGCGGTATATGTTCTCGATAACCACAATGGAGTCGTCGACCAAAAATGCCATTACCAACGAACATAGCCAACAGTGTCATAAGGTTTAGCGTGTAGCCACTCAAATACATTACAATAAAGGCCGATACCAAAGAACATGGCACCGAAATCATTACAATAATCGAATTTCTTATACTGTGCAGAAACAACAACATTACCAGGGCAACAAGTATAATTGCCAGTAATAAGTCGTGCTCAACGGCTTCGGCAGCGGCAAGTGTAAAGGTGCTGGTGTCAATAGCTACAGTAAATTTCAAATTTATATTGGCGTATTTACTTTCGAGCTGCTGCAATTGGTTACGAACCAACTCACTCACTGCTACCGAATTTGCATCGGTACGTTTTCGCACCTGAATGCCAAATGCTTCTTTGCCATCAAGCCTATTAATGTTTGTAATTTCTTTTTTACCGTCGCTTACATCGGCAATATCGGACAGCCTAATGGTGCTACCTCGGCGTGTGGTTGCCACAATAAGGTTTCGAATTTGGTCAATGTTGGTAAATTTACCTGTTATTCGAACCGTAGTTTTTGAAATGTCTGTTTCTGTATATTCCTACCCAAACTGACCCCCTGTTCCTAGCAAATTGACCCCTCATTCCGACAAAACTGACCCCTTTATTTATCAAAAAGGGACTGTCATTCCGGCAAATTGACCCCTCAGGAATATAGTTGCTTGGTGTCATTCCGACATATTGACCCCTCCGATAGAATGGTCTGTGAAAGTTATTCCTGCAAAT
>JAAUTT010000883.1 GCA_012031335.1 Bacteroidales bacterium
TCGCAATCCACCAAACTGGATCTAGTATTTTGAGAGCCAGATCTTGCATAGTACGCCGTCTCAATCTTGAAGTTGGGCAGATTGGATTGCAGCGTCAAGCCGTGCTGAATTGCCAAGGCTACACTGGGCACAAGGAAAAGTGTTTGCTTTTTATCCTTGTCTGTTGCTCTCTTTTCCTTGATGCACATGAGAGCGATCAGCGTTTTACCTGCCCCAGTACCAAGGTTGATTATAGTATTCTTTTTCAAGGCGATTTCCAGCAGATGTCGCTGGTACTCACGAGGATCGCCACGGACCAAAAGATCTTCAAGATTCTGTTTGTGTGAACGCTGCTCCTCTTCTTTATCAACTTCCTTCTTACGATTTCGCTCTCGGTAATACTGCACGAACAAGTTCGGACCATCGTCTGCCTCCAAGCGACGGAGAGGTTCTTCTATCCGTTCGTAGATCATGGATTTTGCCTTTTCCAGAATTGCTTTTCTTTCTTTGCTAATCTGTTCAAGCTCCTTGCTGTTTTGAGATACCAGTTCGTCGAGACGTTTCTCAAGTTGCCGTACACGGTCGCGTTTACTTTCCCAATATCGTTTGTCGCGTGCTATTTCGCGCAGAAATTTATCGAAGTCAACATAATCTTTCCCTATTTTGGAAGAAGCATTTTGTAATACTTCTTCAGGCAGACCTATTTTACGGGCAATTTCGAATGCGAAAGAACTTCCCGGCTGACCAATTTCCAGTTTGAAGAGAGGCTGCATCTGGTGGTTATCGTATAGCATGGCACCGTTTACAACACCGTCGGCCTGCGATGCGAAATGTTTCAGATTGGTATAGTGGGTAGTGATTACACCGTAGGTTCCCTTGTCGTTGAGCTGGGTGAGAATAGCCTCAGCAATTGCTCCTCCAAGCATAGGTTCGGTTCCTGTCCCGAATTCGTCAATAAGAATAAGGGTTTGAGGTGAAGTATTTCTGAGGAAATGTTTCATATTGAAAAGATGCGAACTGTATGTCGATAGGTCGTTTTCGATTGACTGTTCATCTCCAATGTCGATAAAAATATTTTGAAATATTCCCATTTCGGAATTTTCCGAGACCGGTACCAACAATCCGCACTGTAACATATATTGGATAAGGCCAACTGTTTTGAGGCAAACACTTTTACCACCGGCATTAGGTCCCGAAATTAACAATAACCTTCCGTTTGGGTTTAGCGAAATGTCAAGCGGAACCACTTCGCGGTTTTCTTTCGAAAGATTCAGATAAAGTAAGGGGTGAATTGCTTTTTGCCAGGTAAATTCCTGCTGATTAAACAGTGTGGGTTTTATTGCAGATAACTTCAGGGCAAGCAGGGCTTTAGCCCTTATAAAGTCGATTTGCCCCAAAAAGTCGTATGCTACCAGTAAGTCGTCAATGTATGGGCGAAGCAGATCGGTAAATGCAGTAAGTATTTTTATTATTTCCCTTCGTTCAGCAAATTCCAGTTCACGAATAACATTGTTGAGGTGAACGGTTTCGGCGGGCTCAATAAATGAGGTTTTTCCTGTTGCAGATTCGTCGTGAACTATTCCCTGTACTTTTCTTTTATAAGTTGAATTTATGGGAATAACCGGACGTCCGTCGCGCAGGGTAATACTTGTATCCGAATCAACAATCCCTTCGCTTTGAACTTGTTTTAGTATGCGTTGCATTACTTTCGCCACCGAAGCAGCTTTCTCGCTCATTTCCCTGCGTATGGCTGCGAGTTCTGGCGAGGCGTTATCTTTAATTTCCCCGGTTTTGGTAAGTATAGCATCTATCCTGTCGGTAATTACAGGAAATATTTTGACATTCTGAAGAAGCTTCCTCAACCGGGGATACTGCGATTCTTCCTTCCCCTTAAAAAAACTTAGGATGGCACGGATGGAATCGAGGGAGCGTTTCAGGTCAAATATTTCGGAAACTTCGAGGTATGCTCCTTCAATCCTTGCTTTTTTAAAGGAGGATGTAACATCGATAAAATGTTGAACCGGAAACGAAGGTTCCATCAGGCAAATCAATCTCAACTCCTCTGTAAGAGCTACGAGTTCCTGAATAGTGTCGAAATCGGTCATGAACCTGATTTCCTCCACATTTTTTCTTCCCAGATCGCAAAGGCAAAGATCGGCCAGCATTTCGCGAAGGCGCACAAAGCCTGTTTTTATTTCAAAATTTTCGGGGTAAATCACATTTTTAAAAATAAAGGCTCAAAAATACCAAAATATATGGAAAGTTCAGTGATTAATGGTTTTCTGAAATAGAGATTCAATAACTTTAACATTTTCTTTTGTTAGTGTTTCGAAGGATTTGCAGGTTAACTATTTTTTATCTTTAGCTCACTAATCTTACTTATATGAATCTCTCAAAAGCGCTTTTCTTGGGTTACTATTTTTTTGAGTTATTGCAATGGGGTATCTCGAGTCGTCGGTTGTTGTTATCTGCGGGCAATCTTCTATCCTGAGGGCTTTCAGTTTCCTCTTGCAATCATGGATGAGCAACTGGCTATAACTGAAATTTTCCGTGAAGCCGCCACGATAATCATGTTATTGGGTATAGGTATTATTGCCGGAAGAAATATTCCGGAACGTTTTGCCTGGTTTATTTATGCTTTCGCAATCTGGGATATTTTTTACTACGTTTTTCTGAAATTACTGCTTAACTGGCCCGAGTCGTTTATGACATGGGATATTCTGTTTTTAATTCCCGTTACCTGGGTGGGGCCAGTAATTGCTCCTGTAATTGTGTCGTTAACAATGATCCTCTTTGCCCTGCTGATACTTTTTTCGGGTAAAAAAACCTCACAACTTAGAATTTCATCTTTCGAATGGGTATTTCTTATTTTAGGTTCGCTGGTTATAATCATTTCCTTTACATGGGATTATTCGAAGTTTATGCTCACGCATTATTCAATTTCAGAAATCTGGACCTTGCCAAAAGCCACCTTATACGAACTGGTATCAACTTATATCCCTACCAGCTTCAACTGGTGGATATTTGTTACCGGCGAAATAATTATTGTGTTTGGAATATTCAAATTCTGGAAAAGAACCAAAAGCTAAAATAAATTGCCTAATACCGGTTTTAAGGTTACTTGAATGATAGG